>NZ_MWQE01000011.1 GCF_002210285.1 Fibrobacter sp. UWR2
AATTTTTGCCAAGGAATCAAACAACGGACGATGACACAGTTTGATTTACACTACCGTTTTTTTCGGAAATTGGGGATTAAACTGCTGAAAAATAGCCTGTCCAATCCCCAGTTTGTTAGTTTGTTTGTGCGAAAAAAGTCTAATTTGGCTTTTAGTGGGGATGAAATACACAAAAAACGCCGGTTTAATCCCCAATTTTTGTGCTGTACCTGTGTTTGAACGCTAGAAATGCTTTATTTGTTGTTAGTTTGTGTGTGAAAATGGGGATTAAAGTGCCTTAAAAGCAGCTGTTTAATCCCCATTTTTTGATTTTTGCATTATTTTTAGTGAGGTATGAATATGTTTTCTAGACTCCTTCGCTTTATTTCCCTGCTTGCGGTGCTTTGCGTGAGCTGGATGTGCAGATTGAATTGACCGACAAGGACGGGACGAAGGAGATGGTTTTCGTTTATGTTACCCAGTGCCTGGGAAATCGGTTCCAGGGAATTGTGACTAACGAAATTGAGCTCCTTAAGGAATACAAGAAGGGCGATGCGGTCTCGTTCACGCCAAATCGGCGAAATACCAGAACAGCATAGACGGGATTGTATCGCAGGAAACCATTGCGGAACTAGCCAAGTAACTGAAGGCTTTATTTGAAAAGAAAAGGCGCGAAGGGCAGAAATTCGAGGAAGGGAAGCCGTTCTTCACTTACGGAATTTACGACTTCCGAACTGGTGAGATTAAACCTTGATTCTTGGCCTAGAACTCGTCTGGCTTGATGATGTAGTACGAATCCATCTTTGTCGGTAGAGGTCTGTAGGATTCGAGTTCCTTTCGTATCGCGTAGAAAAGGTTCCCCCTGAGAAGTTTGTTCAGGATCTTTTCGGAATGAACCCTTGTGAAAATCTTGAACTTTTTCATTTCATGGTTGCAGACGCTTGCCTTGAGGTCATAATCGATGTAGGAGGTGTCCTGGTTGCGAAGGTTGTTGCAACTTTTCACGAATTTCTTCAGGATATAGTCGAACTTGGCGCCGATGTAGTTGTTGTCATAGATGAAATGCGCTTCCTTGAGGGAAGGGTTGAAAAGATATGTGTCCGAGTTCCAGGTAAAGTAGTTGGAATCGATGGCGAGCTTGCGGTTGACGTAATTCTGGATGCTGGAATCCAGTTTGAGATCGATGTCTTCCCGGTCTGCGGGGAGGACCAGCCAGCACATGATGGGGAACTTTGCGGTGAGTGTTATTTTATCTGCAAAGTTGTATCTGCCGTTGCCCGAGTCCCAGAACATGACAATCTTGCTTACTGCGGACGGGTAAGCAATCCAGTTGACCGCAAAGAGGAACGTTATGAATATCAGGATAATCGCAAAGATGCGGGTGAACAAGTCCTGGAAGATCTGTCTCTTGGCGTCGGGGCCATAGCCCGTGTCAAGTATGGGATATTCGGCCTTGAGCGCCTCCATTTCCTTGAGCTTGGATTCGAACTGCTCGGCGTTCAGGGGGGAGGCCCCCGTCTCCTTGAACTGGCGGGTCGCATCCTCGAGTTCCGACTTCAGTTCATAGTAGCGCTCGAAGTCGGCCTTCGTCTTTTCCAAGTCGCCAGAGGAGTCCTGTCTATTCAGATGGAACATATTCCCCAATATAACAATTGGGCAGGTTTGGAAAGGAACGTGGATGGCTAATATTGAATTTTTCTAAATTTACCGCGTAAAAATCAAACCGAGGTTAATAATGCTTATTCTTCGTGGTACGCCGGCTCTGTCGGATTTCCGTCTCCAGAAACTTTCTTCCGATTTCAAGGCTGCGGGGCTCTCTGTCGCTTCCGTCTATGCTGAATTCCTGCACGTGGTGGATCTGTCCGCCGAACTTTCCGATGCGGAAACTGAAACCCTGAAGAAGGTGCTGCACTACGGTCCGGCCCGCGAACCCAAGGCTCTCGAAGGCGAACTCTTTGTGGTGTGCCCGCGTCCGGGTACCATCAGCCCGTGGAGTTCCAAGGCGACCGATATCGCTCACATCTGCGGCCTTCCGGCTATCAAGCGCATCGAACGCGCTATCGCTTACTACGTGAAGTTTGAAGGTGCCGTGCCTGCCGGTGCCCGCGAAAAAATCTCGGCCAAGATTCACGACCGCATGACCCAGGCCGTTTTCGCCGACACCGCCTCCTTGGAAGTCCTCTTCAGCAAGGAAGATCCGCGTCCGCTGAACGTGATTCCGGTGCTCGACCAGGGCCGCGACGCCCTCGTGAAGGCCGACAAGGAAATGGGCCTCGCGCTTTCTTCCGACGAAATCGACTACCTCGTGAAGAACTTCACCGAGCTCAAGCGCAACCCGACCGACGTGGAACTCTACATGTTCGCACAGGCCAACTCGGAACATTGCCGCCACAAGGTGTTCGGTGCCGAATGGACGATTGACGGTGTCAAGCAGGACAAGTCCCTGTTCCAGATGATCAAGAACACCTACCAGCTCCACAACTCCAACATCTTTAGCGCCTACAAGGACAACGCTGCCGTGATGAAGGGCGCTGTCGCTGGCCGCTACTACGCTGACCCGCGCAACAACAAGTACGACTTCCACAACGAAGAAGTCGACATCCTCATGAAGGTCGAGACCCACAACCACCCGACGGCCATTTCTCCGTTCCCGGGTGCCGCTACCGGTAGTGGTGGCGAAATCCGTGACGAAGGTGCTACGGGTAAGGGGTCCAAGCCGAAGGCCGGCCTCACGGGCTTCAGCGTCTCGAACCTCAAGCTTCCGGGTGCAGTCCAGCCGTGGGAAAAGGACTTTGGTAGCCCGTCCCGCATTGCTTCTGCTCTCGACATTATGATTGAAGGCCCGCTCGGTGGCGCTGCATTCAACAACGAATACGGTCGTCCGAACATCCTCGGTTACTTCCGCACTTTCGAACAGGAAGTCGATGCCCAGAACGGCAAGGAAGTCCGCGGTTACCATAAGCCGATTATGCTTGCTGGCGGTCTTGGCAACATCAAGCACCAGCACATCGAGAAGGGCCACATCGACCCGGGTGACCACCTGATTGTGCTCGGCGGTCCGGCGATGCTCATCGGTCTCGGTGGTGGTGCTGCCAGCTCCGTGCAGAACGGTGCCGGTAATGAATCTCTCGACTTTGCCTCCGTGCAGCGCGAAAACCCCGAAATGGAACGCCGTTGCCAGGAAGTCATCGACCGCTGCTGGGCGATGGACGAAGAAAACCCGATTACCTTTATTCACGACGTGGGTGCAGGTGGACTTTCGAACGCCTTCCCGGAACTCGTGAACGATGGCGGTCTCGGCGGTAAATTTGAACTCCGCAACGTTCCCAACGACGAACCGGGCATGAGCCCGTTCGAAATCTGGAGTAACGAATCCCAGGAACGTTACGTTATCGCTATTGCGGGCGATAAGTTGGATGTGTTCGACGCGATTTGTAAGCGTGAACGCTGCCCGTACGCCGTGGTGGGCGAGGCCATCCCTGAAAAGCACCTCACTCTTACCGACAAGCACTTCGGCACGACTCCGATTGACATGCCGCTCGGCGTGCTCCTCGGCAAGCCGCCCCGCATGATTCGTAACGAAAAGAGCCAGAAGCGCCCGCTCAATTCCACGGTGGTTCCGGCTGACGCCTCCATCAAGGATGTGGCGCACCGCGTGCTTGCAAACCCGACCGTCGCCGACAAGACGTTCCTCATTTCTATCGGTGACCGTTCCGTGACGGGTATGATTTGCCGTGACCAGATGGTTGGCCCGTGGCAGGTTCCTGTCGCCGACTGCGCCGTGACTAGCGCAACGCTTGATACTTACGAAGGTGAAGTCATGAGTATGGGCGAACGCGCTCCAATCGCCTTGATTTCTCCGGCTGCTGCCGCCCGTATGACGGTAGCTGAATCCCTCACCAACATGGCTGCCGCTTGCGTGCCTGATATGGGCCGCGTGAACTTGTCCGCAAACTGGATGGCAACGCCGAACTACGAAGGCGATGGCGCCGACCTTTACGAAGCCGTGAAGTCTATCGGTATGGAACTCTGCCCGGATCTCGGCATCACGATTCCGGTGGGGAAGGACTCCATGAGCATGAGCACCGTGTGGCAGGACGACAAGGGTAGCCACCGCGTGACGGCTCCGATTTCGCTCGTGATTAGTGCCTTTGCTCCGTGTGCCGATGTGCGCAAGACGCTTACCCCGCAGCTGTTGCAGAATAAGGATTCGACGCTCGTGCTCGTTGATTTGGCCCGCGGTCAGAACCGCATGGGCGCCTCCATTGCTGCTCAGGTTTACAACAACCTCGGTGACAAGGCTCCGGATGTCGATTCTGCTCAGGAACTCCGCGCCTTCTTCGAAACCATTCAGAAGCTCAATGCCGCTGGCAAGATTATGGCCTACCACGACAAGAGCGATGGCGGCCTCTACACGACGGTTGCCGAAATGGCTTTCGCCGGCCACGTGGGCGTGACGCTCAATGCAGCAGCCCTCAAGGGCAACCTCATCGACGCTCTCTTCAACGAAGAACTTGGTGCCGTGCTCCAGGTGAAGAATGCTGACCTCGCGGCTGTTCGCGACGCATTTGCCGCCGCTGGTCTCGGCAATACCGTTTCTGAAATCGGTACGCTCAATGATTCTTACAACCTGGTCATCGGCGACTACGCCGAAGGCCTCTCGGATCTCCGCGCCATCTGGAGCGACACGACCCGCCGCATCGCGGCCCTCCGCGATAACCCGGATTGTGCCGAAAGTGAATACACGCTCAAGCTGGAACAGGACAATCCGGGTATTACGCCGAAGGTCACCTTCGATCTCGCTGCTAGCGCTAAGGTCATCAAGGACTACGCAAGCCGCCCGAAGATGGCAATTCTGCGTGAACAGGGCGTCAACGGCGAACTCGAAATGGCTGCCGCCTTCCAGAAGGCCGGCTTCGAATCCATCGACGTTCACATGACCGACATTCTCGAAGGCCGCGTAAGCCTCAAGGACTTCAACGGTCTCGTGGCTTGCGGTGGCTTCAGCTACGGTGACGTTCTCGGTGCCGGTGAAGGTTGGGCCAAGAGCATCCTCTTCAACCCGAAGGCCCGTGCCGAATTCGAGGCCTACTTCAACCGCAAGGACACCTTCACGCTCGGTGTTTGCAACGGCTGCCAGATGGTCTCTAACCTCAAGGACTTGATTCCGGGTGCCAAGCACTGGCCGCGCTTCGTGCAGAACCTCTCCGAACGCTTCGAAGCCCGCTTCTGCACGCTCAAGGTCGAAGACACTCCGGCCGTGCTCCTCAAGGGCATGGCAGGCTCCGTGCTCCCGATAGCGGTCGCACACGGCGAAGGCCGCGCGGAATTCGCTAGCCGCGAAGCCGCCGAAGCCTGCCTCAAGACCGGTCTTGTGGCATTGCGCTATGTGGATGGCAAGCACGAATACACCGAACGCTACCCGCTGAACCCCAACGGCTCTCCGTTCGGCATCAACGGCCTCTGCTCCGAAGACGGCCGCGCCCTCGTGATGATGCCGCACCCCGAACGCGTGTTCCGTACCTGCCAGTACTCCTGGCACCCGGCAGAATGGGGTGAAGACGGCCCGTGGATGCAGCTGTTCCGTAACGGCCGTATCTTTGTTGGCTAATCATTTCGGTTTGTCGGCTAAAAACCCCGTTTAGTCGGCAACCCGTAAATAAAAAGTATCATTTCTCATGCAGAATAACTATTTTATCTGCATGAGGATTTTTCTTTTTGCGCTCCTTTGTTTGTGCATGAACTCTTTTGCCGCGTTTGTTGCGGTTCTTGAGACTATTTCTATCGACAGTGCAATCACCCCCTCTGAATGTCATTTTTTAACGGATGAACTCCGTGCGCAGGCGGGGGCGGCGCTCCCTCCGGCCATGAACTATACCATCATGACCCGCGAAAACATCAACGTGATGTTGCCGCCGGGCAAGGCACTCGAGGATTGCGAAGGCACATGCCTTGCCGAAACCGGCAGAAATATCGCAGCAGACTACATTGCACAGGCGCGCGTCGGCAAGTTCGGGGATAAACTCACTTTGACGGTCGAACTTTACGAGACCGGCAGCGCGAAACTCCTCGGGAGCTACACAGCATTACAGGTTACGGCGGTCGACCTCTGGAACGATATCAAGCGCAACTCGAAATCGCTCTTTGCTCGCGTACAGGATCTAACTCGCAATCTGGGCGGTTACAGCGCCGAGAACAACAGCAAGTCCGGTTGGGACGCCTCTCCATTCGATCCGGCATCCAAGAAGAAAAACCAGCCGCAAAAGCCCAAGAAGCCCTCTAGACCAAACTACATCATAGACCACCGCGACGGAGAAAAGTACAAGATTGTCATGATTGGCAAGAAAGTCTGGATGGCTGAGAATCTCAGATTCAGAATGCAGGATGCCCAATGCTATGACAACAGGGAAGCCAATTGCCCTCTTTATGGGCGTTACTACACTTGGGCTCAAGCCCTGAAAATCGATGCAAACTGCAATTCCAAGGTATGCAGGTTGCTGTTGAGCGAGGGCAGTATCCGCGGAGTCTGCCCCGAGGGGTGGCATATCCCGACGAATGCAGAGTGGAAGCACCTAGTCACTTACGTGAACTACAAGGCAAAGAAGCGTGCCGCACAGGTCCTCAAGTCAACATTCGGATGGAACAATGGCAACGGAACAAACGAGTCGGGCTTCAATGCTGTTGCCTCGGGATACCGTTTCATGAGTGGGAATTTCATGAATGCGGGGAGGCTTGCCCGATACTGGACAGCATCACAGGAAAACGATGTCCAGGCAAACAGCTGGCAAATCGAAGAGGGGAAAACGGGCTTCGTCCAACTTGATGACTATAAGTCAAACGAACTGCCCGTCCGTTGCGTCGAAGACGATTAACTAATTCAGTAAATTTAAACTGAGTCGGGAGTTATTCCCATTGCGACTGCGCTACGCTTGTCGCGTGTTCGCGCGCCTCGGCTATGAAAACATGCGAGCATGTTTTCGCAGCACTCGGCTTACTCCCACTCAATGGTTCCGGGCGGCTTGTGCGTCACGTCGTACCACAGGCTGCCAGCGCCTTCGGCTTCGAACTTGCGCCAGAGACCGGCGAGCATGCCCTGGTCGATTTCGGCGAAGTTTGCCGTCATGGCTTCGGTGGAGTTCACCGGGCGCATCACGATGCAGGGCTTGTTTGCCGTGCGGAGCGGGACGAGGACAACCGGCATCTGCCAAATCTTTTCGTACAAGTCGTTTGCCTGCAGGAATTCGGTGCAGATGTTGTCGAACTTGCGGAGCGTATCGAAGTTTTCGCGGGTGGCGAACTGTTCGACAAGCTTCGGATCTTCATCAGCGACGCTTCCAATCTGGTAAATCACGCGGTTGATAGCCTTGAAGCGGTTGGCAAGTTCGGTCGAGAACTTTTCGCAGTCCTTCCAGGAGAGGCCCGGTGTGGTGATGAGGAACGGCTGCGCATAGGTGCGGCCGTCGCCCTGGACGCCCACGCTCTTGATGGGGAGCAGGCGGCCTGCAATGTTGTTTGCCTTCAGGTAGTCGGCGAGGGATTGGCCCAACGTGTCGCGAACATCATCGAACTTCACCATGTCATTGGCGAGCACGCCGTCGCTGCAGAGCAGGCGCACGCCGAGGCCCGGGCCCGGGAACGGGTGGCGCCACACGAGGCTGTGCGGAATGCCGAGTTCTTCGCCGAGGGCGCGGACTTCGTCCTTGTACAGGTCGGCAAGCGGTTCGAGCACGAGACCCTTTTCCATGAGGTCCAAGACTTCTTGCACGCGGTTGTGGTGCGTCTTGATCTTGTCGGCGTTCTTGGTGCCGCCGCTTTCGATGGTGTCGGGGTAGATGGTACCCTGAGCCATCATCCACTGGTTCGGATCGAGGTTGAGCTTCGCCATTTCCTCGTCCTTCACCGTCAGGAATTCCTTGCCGATAATGCCGCGCTTGGTTTCCGGAGCGGTCACGCCCTTGAGCTTTGCGAGAAAGTGTTCGCTAGCGTCGCGCACCTTCAGGTTGTTCATGCCTTCCTTCGTGAGGAAGTCCATAATCTTCTGGGATTCGCCGAGGCGCATCATGCCGTTATCCACGTGCAGGCCGAGAACCTTTTCCGGTCCGAGCACGCGGTTCAGGAGCACGAATGCCACGGTGGAGTCCACGCCGCCGGACACGAGCAGGAACACCTTGCGGTCCTTGACCTGGTCCTTGATGCGCTGCGTGATGAGCGGCAGGTAGCTCTTCATGTTCCAGGTCTTCTTCGCGCCCGTGAAATCGATGAAGTTTTCGAGCAACTTCATGCCGAACTTGCTGTGCGTGACTTCGGGGTGGAACTGGATGCCGAAAATCTGGCGCTCGGGCTTGTCGCTGTCGAAAGCGACGGCCGCGATTTCGCAGTCCTTGGTGCTGGCCACAATCTTGTAGCCTTCAGGGAGCTTCGTCACCTGATCGCCGTGGCTCATCCACATGGGGGATGCCTTCGGAAGGTCCTTCAAAATCGGGCACTTCTCGTCTCCCACGATGAGGTCGGCGATGCCGTATTCCTTAACCTTGCCCGGTTCAACATGACCGCCCAACTGCTGGGCGATGAGCTGATGACCGTAGCAGATGCCGAGCTTCGGCACTGGGAGGTCCAAAATTTCGGGATTATATTCCGGGGCGTCGGCCGCGTACACGCTGGAGGGGCCGCCGCTGTAGATAATTCCCTTCACACCTTCCAGTTCGCTGACGGGAGCGGCGGGGGAATGGATTTCGGTAAATACGCCCAAGCGGCGCACGCGGTTAGCAATCAGGTGGGCGTACTGCCCGCCAAAGTCCAAAACAGCAATAGTATCGACGTTCTTCATACGTCCCAAAGATAGAAAAATTCGGCTTACATTTCACCAAGCAAAACGATTTCTCGCTGGAGGTGGACGCCGAACTTTTCTGCGACTTTCGCCTTGACATAATCGCTCAGGTCGAGAATGTCCTTTGCCGTCGCACCGCCCGCGTTCACGATGAAGTTCGCGTGGAGCATACTGACTTCGGCGCCGCCGATGCGGTAACCCTTGAGGCCAGCCTGTTCGATGTAGTAGCCGGGGGCGACCTGCTGCGGCATCTCAGACGAACCGCATTCCAGGCGCTTGAAGGTGGAACCCGCATTGGGCATGTTCAACGGCTGGCTTGCCTTGCGCTTAGCCATGCATTCGGCGAGTTCGGCCTCAAGGCGGGCGACAGTCTGCTCTTGCGATTCGCATGCAAGACTGCCGCTTTCCAGCTGGAACGTAGCCGAAAGAATGATCTCGGCCTGCGCGTCATCTGCAGAATGTGCGGCACAAGCCTTCTGGAAAACGCTCCGCCTGTACCCGAAGGCGCAGTCCTCATTCGAATATTCGTGCGTGTTGCCGTCTGCACCCAGGGTGACGACCTGCGTGCAGCGTGTCCCGATTTCTTGCCCGTAGGCACCCGCATTCATGTAGATAGCGCCCCCGAGGGTTCCCGGGATTCCCGCCAGCTTGTGGATGCCTGCATAACCCTGCTTGAGTGCTACGCGGGCAAATCTCCCGAGCGGTGTGGCGGCGCCGACCTTGAACAAGCCTACACCCTGCTCCGCGATGTCCGAAAATTCACCGGCGAGCGCAATGACGACGCCTTCAAAGCCACTATCCGAAACAAGCAGGTTCGTGCCGTTCCCGAGGATAAAGCGGGGGAGACGCTTATCGCGGGCAAAGGCGAAAGCCTCCTTGAGGTCCGCAAGGCTCTCCGCCTTCACGAAAAACCGTGCCGGTCCACCCACCTTGAATGAGGTGTGCTTGCTCATCGGCTCGTTTTCAAGAATCTGCATATCCAAAATATAGGTATTTGCTATTATTCCTAGAAATGACAGACGAAGAACTCAAACAATTCAAGGCATCGCTTTCGATAACCGCCGTGGCCCAGGCTCTCGGTATCGAAGTCGTGCGCGGGAAGTGCAAGTGCTTCTACCCGCAGCGCCATGTACACGGTGACCGCACTCCGTCTGTCTCGATTTCCGAAGAACGCGGAATGTTCCGCTGCTGGGTCTGCGACGATGTCCGCGGCGACGTGATTAGCCTAGTACAGCTATGCAACGGGTGCAGTTTTGTGGAAGCCCTCAACTGGCTCAAGGATACTTACCCGTTTCTTGTCCCTGGGAAGGTGAACCGCCCGATATCGGAATCCATGGCGGCCGCCCTCGAAGATAAATTTGTGGAAAGGCTTGCCGAACCCAAGCCCGCCAAGGAACTCATTTCCGAGGACGAGCGCAAGAAGGTCGTCCTCTCTTTCCTCAAGATGCTCTCGCCCGTAGACGGGACACCTGCCGCCGCCTACCTTGCGCGCCGCCGCATATTCAAGCCCATATGGGACAAGATGCTCCTGCGCACCATTACCGATTACGACGGTCTGAACCGTAGGCTGAAAGAGACCTACAGCATGGAAGTGCTGCAATATGTGGGCCTCTTCAACGACAAGGGAAACCTGCGCTACTACAAGCACCCGCTGATATTTCCGTATTTGGATTCTCAGATGCGCGCTTCGCATTTTCAGGCAAGAGCGCTCGAGCGCTCTACCGAGCCGAAGGAACTCCACCTGCGCGGCACGGTCCCGTTCCCATACAACGTATCGGCCCTGAACCAGAAGATGGGCTGGATCTACCTCTGCGAAGGCGTTGTCGACACACTTACGATGCTGCAGCAGAATATCGATGCCGTGGGCATTCCCGGCGTGCGCAGTTTCAAGGCGGACTGGGTCCCTTTATTCAAAAACAAGAATGTTGTACTTTGTCTGGACCACGACGAGGCTGGCCGCAAGGGAATGGAATACCTGCAGGGCGTTTTCGGCAACGCCGGCATCCGCACGATTATCCTTGGCGACGGCCTTGAGAACCTGCCTGCAGGCATGAAGGACGGTCAGGACGTGAACGAATGGTTTGGTGGCCGGAAATAATTTCTAACTTTCCATAGCTATGTTGCAGAAAATCCAGATTATCGGCCGAATCTTTCTTGTTGTCCTTTTCATCTACTCGGTGCTATTTAGTTTGGTCGGGACACTGTTCCTCATCAAGGCGCACTCGTACGTGTTCGGGCAACTAGACGAAATCCAGGCCATGCGCGACACTCCGCCTGCAATGAGCCGTTTTATGCTCGACCTCGTGGATTCGAACCCGAAGGTCAACATCCAACACCGATTTGTCCCGCTTGATTCCATAAGCACGAACCTGCGCAAGGCCGTCATCGCGGTCGAGGATCCCGCATTCTACATGCACCCCGGTTTCGACGTGCGCAGCATTGCCCGTGCAATGGACGCAAACATGACCAAGGGCCAGATGCGCTATGGCGGTTCGACCATTACGCAGCAACTCGCGAAGAACCTCTTCCTCACAGGCGAGCGCACATGGGAACGCAAGATGAAGGAACTTGTGTACGCAATAGTGATGGAGTGGAACCTCGGGAAGGACCGCATTCTAGAACTCTACCTGAACTACGCGCAATGGGGCAAGAACGTATTCGGTTGCGAGGCGGCAAGCGAAATATACTACAAGGTACACTGCTCCGAGCTCACGCTCCAGCAGGCGGTAAACCTCGCGGCAATGCTGGCAAGCCCGGGCAATAGCCATCCCGAAGAAGATTCCGAACTCATGCAGCGACGCCGTAACGCCATCTTGCAGAATATCAAGAACGGCGTGTTCGTACCATAGAAATTCACCCGATTACGCGTTCGACTTCGCGCATATCGGTGATGCCCGCACTTACGAGCGTGCGGGCGTATTCCTGGAGACTTCCCTGAACATAACCGCCCTCAGGCGTGTAGATTTCAACAGCAGCGACCCTGCCGGAATAGTTCCCGTCCTGCGTAACCTTGCGGAGAAGCCTCTGCGCCGCCACTCCAAGCAGGCAATCGTCGAGGACCGCGCGCGAGATTCCAAGATCCAGCAGTCGTCCTGCCGCAGCCTTCGCGCTATTCGTATGCAATGTCGAAAGTACCAAGTGGCCAGTCTGTGCCGCCCGTATGGCGATGCGGGCTGTTTCCTCGTCACGGATTTCCCCAACAAGAATCACGTCCGGATCTTGCCGCAATATCGAACGCATCGCCCTCGCGAACGTAAACCCGCATTTCTCGTTCACCTGCACCTGGTTTGCGCCCTTCAGCGGGTATTCCACAGGGTCCTCGATTGTCGTCACGTTGACCTGCCGCCGGAGAATCTCGCGCAAGCCTGCATACAATGTGGTAGTCTTACCGCTCCCCGTGGGCCCGGTAATCAGGAACAGCCCCTGCGGCATGGAAAAGATGCGACGGAACTCCCGTAGCACCTCGGGCGTAAACCCGAGTGTATCGAGAGTCTGCCCGCGGTCTTCTGTGGGCAACAGGCGCAAAACGCACTTCTCTCCACCCTGAATCGGGAGCGTACTCAAGCGAATGTTCGCGTTCTCGCGTAGTCCCTGAAATGAGAAACTCCCATCGTGGGGGAGTCTCCTCTCGGTAATATCGGCCTTCGCCAGCAACTTAAGGCGGATAATGACAGGCTCCGAAAGCCATGCAGGGAGTTCACGGTATGTCTCGAGCATTCCGTCGATACGGAACCTCACATTCAGCGCCCCCTCGCTTGGCTCCAGGTGGATATCTGTCGCACCTTTCTCTAGCGCATCTTCGATAAGCGAGTCGACCAGGTTGATAACCGGTTCGGATTCCCAGGTATTACTCCTGCTCCCGGCAGCCTTGGCAGCCTCTAGGGCGGCAATCCCGCTTTCGGCATCCCGCTGCGTACGCTCGCGTATCATCTGCCGGATTTCCGTTTCCGTGCGTTCCTCCGGAACCACCTTGCACCCGTTCTCAATACGGATGCGTTCGAGCGAAAGTTCGTCGTAGATATCGGTGACGGCGATGCGTAGCGACTTAGCGTCGCGTGAGATTGTGCTGTACATAAAATTCGACATGCTCCGCAATCTACAAAATCAGCCCCTCCGCAGACCAGTACCAGGATAATCAAAAAAAGTCCCCCGCCCGTAGGCAGGGGACTCTAACAAGGAGATTAGAATCTTATGCGATCTTGTGCTTGTACATCTTGTTCTTGATCTTGCTTGCGCCCTTCTTCGCCTTGTGGAAGAGTGCGTTCGGGAGCCAGAAGAACGTAGGCACGAGGTACATCGTAAGGATAGCCGACACGAGGAGGCCACCCACGGAGGCAATACCCATGGGCTGGGTCATTGTGGCCACGTCGCCACCGATGGCGAATGCGAGCGGGAGCTGTGCCACGATGGAAGCGAACGTTGCAAGCACGATCGGCTGGAACTTGTTCTTGGCTGCGGTAAGCATGGCCGAACGCCGGCCCATCGCACCGCTTCGGAGCAGCCTGTTCGATTCGTCGAGCAATAGAATAGCGTTGTTCACCACCACGCCGATAAGCATCACTATGGCCATGAGGGCAATCATCGAGAGTGCCTGGCCGGTAACGACAAGGGCCAGCAACACGCCGATAGCACCCATCGGGATGGTCATCATGATGATGAACGGCTGCGCGAAACTTTCGAGAAGCGCAATAAGCAGAATGTAGGTGAGGAGGATTGCCATGACGATGGCCACCTTGAATTCGTCCACCATGTCGTTCTGCATGTCTGCCTGGCCACCGAAACTGAAGGTGATGCCTTCGGGAAGTTCGTCCTTCATGCTTTCGGCTAGGGCGCCGACCTTGTTCATGACGCCGCCGGTCGTCTGTCCGGGGAGCAGGTTCATGGACACGTCTACGCGGGTGCGCTTGCGCTTGCGTTCGATACGTGTCGGGCCTGCACCGTCTTCGATATGGAAGAGTTCGCTGGCGTTCACGTAGCCCTTCGGGGTCATGATCGGCAGGTTCTCGATATCGGTATGGCTCTGGCGGTCCTTTTCCATCATGCGCACGTACACGTCGTATTCTTCGCCGTCTTCGGTGTACTGGCCCGCTTCGTAGCCGCTCACCGCAATGTAGTTGTAGGTAGCGACCGTCTGGAGCGTTACGCCGTAGTCGGCGAGCGCTTGGCGGTCCGGGACAAGGCGGATTTCGGGCTTACCCGCTTCGTAACTAGTCTTGAGGTCCACGATACCGTCAATCTTGTCCTTGATGCGGTCCATGATCATGTTCGAGGCCTTGATGACGGAGTCAGCATGCAGGCCGTTCACTTCGAGCACCACGTCGCCCGAGGAGTTGTTGCTCATTTCGGAGGCGGATGCCGACTTGATAGAGATGAAGGCGTCGGGAATGTCGGCGAGGTAGGGGCGCAGGGAGTCGACGATTTCATCTGTGCTGCGCAAACGGCCCGGCCAATTCATTTTCTTCTTTTCACGGTCCTTCAGGAGTTTTACACGCATGGTGGCCTGGTTCACAGTCGTAAAGCCGTTCGAACCACCCACGTTCATGCTGTAGTGCACAATTTCGGGAACACCCTTGATTCTGGATTCGATAATGCGGGCGACGCTGTCGGTCGTCTCGATGTTGGTACCCACGGGCATTTCGAGCTTGACGCTGATCATGCCCTGGTCCTGCTTCGGCATGATTTCAACCGTAAGGGCGTGCTTGGCCAAGAACCCGACCAGGGCGATTGTGCACACGAGTGCGAGCACCTGGAAGATAACGCCCGGAACGGAGAGGCAGAACGAAAGCGTCTTGAGGTAGATAAAGCGGATGCCGTTCAGAACCTTCGGGAAGATGCTCAGCACAGTTGCGATAATACCAGGCTTTTCTTCGATGATGTTGCCGAATTCATCCTTCTTCTTGCCCTTGAACAGGTAGGCGGCCATGAGCGGTGTCAGCGTGAAGGTCACGAGGAGTGACACGAACGTGGCGAACACCATGGTAAGGCCGAACGTGCGGAAGAATATACCGGCGATGGACTTCATGAAGGCGATAGGCACGAACACGCACACGTTGGTGAGTGTCGATGCCATGATGGCGACCATGATTTCGGATGTGCCCTTGTAGGCGGCTTCTTTCGGTTCGAGCCCGAGCTTCAGTTTTTCGCTGATGTTCTCAAGCACCACGATGGAGTTCGTAACAAGCAAGCCCACTGATGAAGAGAGAGCCATCAAGGACATCATGTTGATGCCGAAGCCCGCGAAGTACATGAGCGTAAACGCACCGACCACGGAAATAGGCATCGTGAGGGCCGCAATAAGCATTGTCGAGAACTTGCCGAGGAACAGGAGCAAAAGGCCCGCGGTAAGTCCGATAGCGAGAAGGATGTTCTGGATAACGTTGTTGATAGATTCGCTAACCGCTTCGGACTTGTCGTACACCAGGTGAAGTTCGAAACCTTCGGGGAGTGTACTCTGGATTTCGTTCATGCGCTTGATAACGCCTTCGGAAACCTTCACCACGTTCGCATCAGAACGCTTCTTGATGTCGAGCGAGACGGAGTTTATGCCGTTGAAGCGCGAAGCCGATGTAATGGTCTCGATAGTATCCTTGACGACTGCGATTTCGGAAAGTTTGATGACGCCCTTCGCCGTCGGGATATCCATGTTGCGGATCTCGTCGAGAGTCCTGAACTTGCCCGAAGTACGCACGCTCGTGTTCTTGCGCTTGCCGATAACTTCACCGATAGGGAAGTTCACGTTCGACTGCCCGAAGAGCCCCATGATGGTCGCGATATCGACGTTGCGGTCGAGCATCTTGTCCTTGTCGAGCTCAATAGAAATCTGGCGCGTTGTACCACCGAAGATATCGACGCTTGCCACGCCGGAAACTGCGGTAAAGAGCGGTTCAATATCGTCTTCGACCTTCTGGCGGAGCTCAGTGGAGTTGAGCGGTCCGGTAAACGAGATAGACATGATGGCGGCACCGTTGATATCGACCTTCGCGATAATCGGAGCCTGCACGGCATCGGGGAAGTTCACCGATGCAAGGTCAATCTTGGAACGCACGTCGTTTGCAGCCACGTCCACGTTGATGCCCATGTTGAACATGGCAACGAGAATGCCATAGTTCTCAAGGCATATGGACTGCACGTAGTCGATACCGTCCACAAGTTCCACCTGGTCTTCGATGGGCTTGATGATGGTGGATTCAATTTCTTCGGGGTTTGCACCTTGGTAGATGATGGTTGCAGTGACCACGGGGACGTCGAATTTCGGCATCAGGTCGACCACCATCATGCTGTAGGTATAGAGACCGAAAACCACTACGGTCAAGATGACCATGAGCATGGTAATCGGTTTATAGATACTCGCCTTAATCATTCAGCAAAACTCCCTTATTCGACAACCAATACCTTGTCGCCGTCGCTCATGCGGTTCTGGCCTTCCACGATGACGGTCTCGTTGTCTTCCAAGCCTTCCGTAATCTGGATGTCGTCCTTGGTCTGCACGCCGAGCGACACAATCTTGCGGCGGGCTTTGCCTTCGTTGTCGACGGTCCATACGGCGTTCACGCCATTGCGGTAGACAATGGCTTCGGTCGGCACCACGATGCCGCTCACTTCGCGGGCGTCGAGTTCGGCAGTCACGTACATGCCGGGAAGGAGTTTCTTTTTCTTGTTGTCGAACGTAACTTCCACCGGGAAGAATCGGGTCTGCGGGTTGGCGGCGAGCGGGATAAGTGTCACCTTGCCCCTGATCTTTTCGCCTGCGATGGTGACCGTTGCAGTAGCCCCCTTCTTGAAGTAACCGATGTCGTTGCTCGTGACGTTCAGCTTGAGGATGACCTGGTCGAGTTTCGCGATGGTGCAGAACACGCCACCAACGCCCGGAGTCTGGCCAACCTTGTAGTTGAGTTCAGTAACCACGCCTGCAGACGGTGCAAGAATCTTCGTCGCACGGCGTGCGGTCTCGAGGTTCATCTTCGCAATCTTGAGCTGCATCTCTTGCGAGTCCATTTCCTGCTGGCTGATGCCGCCCTTGGCATGGAGTTCGCGCATGCGTTCGGTCACCTTCTCGAGGAGGGCCACCTGTTCTTGAGCCTGCTGGTACTGAGTGTTATCGCCTGTAAAGATGAATTCGGCGAGCACCTGGTCTTTCTTCACGGAAGAACCGACCTGCACATTGATCTTTGCAAGCGGGTCGCCCATCTTTGCGATGGCGTAGGACTGTTGCATGCCCTCGATGGAGCCGCTGAACTTGCGGATATCGTTGAGCTTGGCGGCGGTCGCTTTCACCACGCGCGCGGGCTTGCCCTTTTCCTTCTGGATTTCTTCGATTGTGGTGGGCTTTGCTTCGGTTTTCTCTTCTTTCTTGAGGTCGCAACCGACAAGAAGAAGCGAGGCTGCGGAAACGGTAATGATTGCTTTGGTGAACTGGTTCATATCTTCTTCCTATTAATATTCTCCGGTGGCCTGCAGAAGGGCGTTGTATGCCTTGTTCCATTCGACGATGGCCGACATGTAGTCGAGCTTTGCAGTTCGCAGGCTGTTTTCTGCGCTGAGCAGGTTCAATTGCGTCTCGCGGCCAAGCTTGTAGGCTTCGTTCGTAAGGTCGTAGTTCTTCTGCGCGAGGTCGACCTGGCTCTTCGCGATTTCAATCTGGACGTTAGCGTCTTCTAGGGTGTTCGCGCAAGACTCAATCTGCAGGCGGAACCCACGTTCGGCGGTTTCCTTCTGGATCTGCGTGCTGCGGAGGCTGGACTTGGCCTGGGCCACGCTTTCGCGAGTCTTCATGCCGTTGAACAGGTTCATCGACACGTTCAGCGCCACGTACTTATTGAGTTTATCCCACTTGGGGGCGTCCCATTCGGTAATCTTGTTCTGGTTGTTCGAATACTTGATTCCGCCAAGGAGCACGACCGTAGGCTTGTATCCACCGGACTCGATATCGATATTGAGCGTCTTCATGGTTTCCGTCTCTTCGAGCATCACAAGTTCCTTGCGGCGCTTCTTGACGTTTGCCATGCTGGTATCGGGGTAGGTAAAGCCGGCTGCGGGGTCACGGAGTTCGCCCTGGAACTGCACGTCGGTTTCCCATTCTAGGCCCATCGTGTTGAGGAGGGCATTGCGGGCGAGAATGCGACTCTTCTCGGTGTTCTTGATCCTGGAATTCAGCTGGTCCATCGAGAGCTGCACACGGATGAGGTCAAGCTCGGTTGCCATTCCACTGTTCTTCGACTGTTCCACGAAGTTCAGGTTTTCCTGGAGCAGGTCGCGGCCGGCGTACATGATCTGGATTGCGGAATCCAGGTAGATGAGCTGGTCAAAGGCGTTCTCGACATCGTAGCGGACCTGCGCCTTCTTGTTTTCGAGGTTCACCTCGCTAATGCGCTTGTAAGCCTTGGCAATCTCGATACCGGTACCCACCTTGCCTTCGGCGTAAAGGATCTGCGTTGCGGTAATGCCCACGCTGGACTGCCAGCGGTAAGCCTGGGACTTCATGGCGTTAGCAAGGCCGTTGACGGCACCAAGCGACATCGCATCCCATGGGGAGGGGTCGCCAAAGCCCATTTTCTGGCCCAGCGAAATCATTTCCATGGCCATCGAGGTGTCTTTCGGGTTGACATCGTCCAGGCCAAAAATACGCGTAACGGTCGCGTTCAGGTCGATACTGGGGAGAGCATTGCCGTAACCGGCCTTAACCTGGGATGTTGCCGATTTGAGGTCTTCTTCCGCGGACTTCACGTCCGACGACTTCTCGAGAGCGATGCTGACGGCTTCTTCACGCGTATAGGTCTTACCTGCCCAACTGGGCAGTGTAACGGCAAGAGCAAGAGCCGAAATTAGGGCCAAATTCCTTGACATCAAGTTCTCCTGTGTACTACAAGGTCGGGCCCAAATTTAGTAAAAAAGGGCGCCATATATAAGGGCGCCCATAAAAAAATGGATGAAATGCAAAACTAGACGGATGAACTACATCAACCCGGGAATCTTCATCCCGCCGGTAATGCTGTTCAGGCTGGATTGTGCAGCCTCGTCTTTCTTCTTGATGGCCGAGTTCACGGCGGCCATGACCAGGTCCTCGAGGGCCTCCACATCGTCCTTGTCGACGGCGTCGGGGTTAATCTTGATCATCGTCAGCACGCCCTGCCCGTTGATGGCAACTTTGACCATGCCGCCACCGGCTTCGGCGTCGAAACTCTGTGCCTTGAGGTCGTTCTGGGCCTTCATCATCTTGCTCTGCATCTTCTGAAGGTCCTTCAGCATTTTGCTCATGTCCATAAATGTATTCCTCTTAGTTTTCGTTAAGTTCGTCCGTGGATTCGACAGGCATCGATTCCGTTTGTTTTCCAATCGGCTTAGAATATACCAATTCGCCGCCGAAAATTCTTACGAGTTCCTTCAGGCAGGCCTCCTTTTCGAGGTCCTTTTCGTAAGGGCTCATCTGTGCATTGCGCCTGGAGGCACGTTCTTCCTCTGTGTAGGCGCGGGCCTTGAGCGAAAGCGTAATCTTGGTCTGGAGCTTGTCCTCGAGAATCTCGCGGGTGCGCTGCACGAACTCCGGATGGTCAAGCATCTGCTGGTAACCCCAGGGGATGCTCTGGTCGGATTCTCCCGTGTAGGTGAGCGAAAGCGGGAAGGGTTCAGCCTTGAGGTCGCCCGCCTCGAGCACGGAGCCGTTTATTGCTGCCGAGAACTGCAAGTCGCCGCAGTCAGCAAGCGATGCCACGATAGATGGCCACGCGGCCGTAATCTCGTAACGGGAATAGGCACTCTCGTTTTCCGAGAATGCACCCTGGGCCGGGTCGTCGCCGGCAGAAGCCGACGCCTGCTCGGCAAGCATCGCCTGGATATCACTTACTTTTTTTTTTAACGCCTCGTCGGCGGCTGATTTCGGGCTGTTTATGGCGGCAAGCGCGCGCCTCAGGTCGGTGAGCCGGTCGAGCCACGCCATGCGGGCAAACGTCGTCTCAACAAGGAGGCGCGGGTTAGAGCTGTAACGGATCTGCGCCTGCATGTCGATAAGCATCTTGGAAATGCGCAGCAGGTCGCCGTTGCTGAGCGCGGGGGCCGCTTCCTTGAGTTTCGCGTAGTGTTCCGCGGAAAGGTTCAGGGCATCGGGCGTAAAGGCATCGATGCGGCTGTAGATGAGGTTCCGGAGGAACTTGCCGAAACCATCGAGCAGCGGGCCAAATTCGATGCCGCGGTTTACCGACTTGTCGACCATCACGAAGCAGCCCTTGAGGTTGTGGCTCTCGATGGCCTGGATAAGTTCGAAGAAGAGCTCGGTGGGCGGGATGCCGAGCACGGAACGCACGGAATCGGCGTCCATCTCGCTACCCGTGAACGCGTAGGCCTGGTCAAAATAGGTGAGGCCGTCACGCATGGAACCGTCCGCCTTCTCGGCGAAGATATTAAGAGCCTCGTCGCTCGCGTTGATGCCTTCCTGGTCGCAGATATAGCGTAGGCGCGAGATGATCTGCTCGATGGTCAGGCGCTTGAAGTCGAATCGCTGCACGCGGCTGAGGATAGTCTGCGGCACCTTGTTGACTTCGGTAGTCGCGAAAATGAAAATCACATGCGGGGGAGGTTCCTCGAGCGTCTTGAGGAGCGCATTGAAAGCCCCGGTAGAAAGCATGTGGACTTCGTCGATAATGAAAATCTTGTACTTGCCGATAACAGGCGGGTACTGTACGCGGTCGATGACATCGCGGATGTTCTCGACGCCGGTATTGGAGGCGGCGTCAATTTCGTAGACATCCATCGGGTTTCCGCCCGCAATATCCTTACAGCTTTCGCACTGGCCACACGGATGCAGGGGATCGCCGCCGGAGCAGTTGAGCGTGCGGGCGAGGATACGGGCACTGGTGGTCTTGCCTACACCGCGGGTGCCGGTAAAAAGGAATGCATGATGAAGACGACCCCCTTCAATCGCGTTCTTGAGGGTCTTTGCGATATGTTCCTGCCCGACCATGTCGTCAAAAGACTGCGGGCGCCACTTGCGGGCCATTGCTACGTATGCCATGCGCGGGAATATAGTAAAAAAGTGTGAAGTGTGTGGTGAGGCAAATGTGGGGTGGGGAATGTGCGGAGGTAAGTGTGTCATGGCCAATGAGAAATAGGTAATTTAATGTTCATCATTTTACATTCGCGAAATTTTTAGTATTATTTGGGACTATAGTGACGAGGTTGTCTATGAGCGAAGAAATGGCCCTTTTAATTCTCTCCTGGCAAGTAGCATGCCTGTTCCACGAGGCGGAGACCGAAAAACTCCTGCCCGGTTCTACATCGGCGACCGAGGCCGAGAGCGATACGCTCGACCTGATTCACGACGAACTGACTCCCGCACTCTCCTGGGACGACTTCAACGACACCTACGCTAGCTTCAAGTCGGCCAAGGACCGCACCACGGCCTGCGTCAACGCCCTCAAGGACTCGACACCCGAATTCCACAGCAAGGTGCTCGAATCCATGCTCCGCGTGGCAAACGCCTCCCGCGAAGACGACAACGAAAGCAACGTCTCTCCCGAGGAGATGGACTTCATCCAACAGGTGAGGACGGCGCTGGAATAAGACTTTTGTCGGCGTAATTTAAAACTAAGGAGAAGGCCCCCGCTAATGGCGAGGGCCTTCGTATTGAGTAGTTATAAGCCGGGTTCTGTACCCCTTGCGGGGCGATGACCATCTCTCTGGACGAATCGTTACCGACCGCCTCAAGCGACCTACCCGAATTCCAACTGTCGCGGGCCGCTCCAGGCTCGCTTGCGCGAGCGGAATTCTGCTTGGTCTTGCACCGGATGAGGTTTACCGTGCCGTCCCTGTCGCCAAGAACGCGGTGAGCTCTTACCTCGCCATTTCACCCTTACCTTGCCCGGACTTGCGCCCGAACCTGGCGGTTTGCTTTCTGTTGCACTGTCTGTCGCGTTTCCGCGCCTGGACGTTATCCAGCATCCTGCCCTGTGGTGCCCGGACTTTCCTCCAGCATTGCTGCCGGCGGCCATCCGCTACCCGCATGCAAATTTAGAAACATCCGCTCCAGTCGGCAAGTGCAGGCATATTTGGAGCCCGAAAGGTGCTTTTTGCGAAAAAATGCGGACTAAATGCGTGGGTATGGTGGTTTAGTCCGTGAATTTCGAACAAACTAGCAACAGAAAGTGCCCGAAAATTCGCTTTTTTATTGATAATAGTCCGTAAATACTGCCGTAAAACGCCATATTTGGAATTTCATGCCTACTTTTGCCTTTTTGCGATCGGCTATTTTGTATTCTTTCTATATTAGACCTGCTTTTGGGGATACCACAGTGCATAAGTTTATTTGTTATTTGTCTCTTGCTTTTTGTGTAACACTTGCCATTGCCGCACCCGGTGAGGCATTGCCTTCGGGCGATACCTCGTCTGCCAGGCCTACGGCTGATTCTTCCGCACTTTTCCACGTCGATAGCATTGTCTACGATATCGGCGATGCCTTTGACGATTCAAAGGTGCATACCAAGTACGATGCCCTGGCCTACGATTTTTTGAACTGGGTGCACATCGAAACCCGCGAAATGACGGTCCGCAAGCTGCTCCTTTTCAACCAGGGCGGTTTGGCCAGCCTCGATCTGATGCTTGAATCGGAGAGGTTCCTTCGTGAACAGAAGTTCTTGAGCGATGCCTCCATCAAGGTGGAACAGGAAGGCGACAAAAACGTGGTGACAGTGCATACGAGCGACAACTGGACGCTTTCGCCCATAGGTTCGCTCGGGTTCGGCGGCAAGGAATGGGCCTACAAGAACCTCGTCTGGGGTATCGGCATACAGGAGAGTAACTTCCTCGGGCTCGGCCAGATGTTGGGTTTCTACTTCGGGCACAACGAGTTCCGCGACATGTGGCAGGTGGAATACAGCGCACCGCACTTCATTTTCCGCTACAACCATTTCGACGTGCTGTACAGCTACAATACCGACGGTTACCTTGCCAGCTGGCAGATGTACGTGCCGTTCCTCTCTAGGAGCACGAACCAGTGGGCCTATACGCTGGCTGGCCTCAAGAACAAGAGCGACTATTTTGTCTATGGCAGTGGCGACATGCCCGCGGGGGCAGTGCTTGCGCCGACAGATACCCCACTCGACTCCATCCAGGAGTACAACGGCGAAGAGGCTGTCCAGCTCATGAAGGTGAAGGAGTTTGTCAGCGACTCGCTCACCTTCAGGATTAGCCGTTCATTCGGCGGTACGCAGCGCAAGGTCTATCTTGCAGCGACATACGACTACAAGCGACTCACGGCGACCCAGGGCGAACTGTTGCGCTACAGGTTCCACGACGGAGAAAATGTTTACGCCATCGATTCTGCGTCAGCCTGGAACGAGTGGCTTCCGGAGCGCAAGGATTCCCGCCTCGGCGCCTATATCATGTATTCCAACCTACGGTACGAAAAGATCCGTAATTACCACAACGCGAAATGGACCGAAGATGTGGACCGCGGCTGGACCTTGAAGGCCCAGATTTCCAAGAACTACGAACAGCTCGGCGCTGCCGATAATGACATCCGCCTGGATTTCTGGCTGAACCTCTACCTGGGTTTTGGCGTGAACCACCTGACGCTTTCGTCCAACTCGCATTTCTACTTGGACCATGGCGAGCGGCATGATTTTTATGGGCGTTTGCAAGGGGAGTACATCTTTCACCCGAACGACCAGTTCTCGACAGTGCTGACCGGCCTCTTGGACTTTTACGACAATGCACGCCTGGGTTACCAGGTTTCTCTCGGTGGGGCGGATTGCTTTGTCGGGTTCCCGACGGGTTACTATGCAGGGCAGGCGAGGGTTTACGGAAGTCTTGAACAGCGCTGGTTCCCGGATTTTGAACTGCTCACGTTTGTTCCCGTGTTTGTGGGCTATGCGAGCGCGGGGGAGACCGCCTGGAAATTCGCGGATATCCGCCGTGACGACTTGATTTATGTTCTTGGCGTTGGGGCGAGATTCGTGCAGACAAAGTCCGTCAGCAGATTTGTCAACAAGTTTGACGTCAGCATTCCGCTGAACGGAGCACGAAAGGGCGAACCGCATTACTCGATTACGACGAGCCTTACGCTATAAACTTTATTTGTTATATTGCCAGCTATGGATGAACAGACCGAAAAGAAAGTACGCAAGACTGCCCGCATGCTGAAATACATGTTCCTGCGGGTCGAGGTCATCATCGGATTTTTCGCGATGATTGCAGGCGCGATCGTGACCGCGATGGTCTGGAGCGAGGGCTATTTTGCCGGAGCGCTCATGATGGTGCTTACCGGTGCGCTCAACATATACCTCGCCATCAAGGAACTCGTCGCGCCAACCGACGGAATCCTACACTGGCAGGCAGTTTTCTTCATGATTGTGCGCCGCGCCATGTTCTTCCTGAACATAGCCCTTCTGGCTCTCGTGCTCGGCACGTTCACCAACCTGATATAATTTACGGAATGTATCGCGCGGGCCTAGTGCACGCCGTCTTCGTTCACGAATTCCTTTTCGCCATACCACGCCTGGATCTTTTCACGCGCAGCATCACTGAAGGCATCCTTGTCGTGTAAAATGTGCTCGGCAGTCTCGATGGTACGCGAGATGAGTTCCTGGTCGGCAATCCAGTCGAACCAACGGAACACCCATGCGCCGCTTTGCTCGTTGCCTTCAAGGTTTCCAGCACCGCGATTCTGCAGGTCAAGTTCCGCAATCTCGAAGCCATCTTCGGTCTGAGAGAACTGCGAGAGGCGTTCCATGCTAGACTCGGCGGCGTCGCCCTCCGGAATCATCAAAAAGCACCAGGCCTGGGCGTCGCCGCGGCCTACACGGCCACGCAGCTGGTGCAGCTGCGCGAGTCCAAAGCGGTCCGGCTGATCGATGACCATCAGGTTTGCCGCAGGCACGTTCACGCCGACTTCTATGACGGTCGTTGCCACAAGGATCTGTATCTTTCCGGCAGCGAACTGCGCGATGATTTCGTCGCGCTGCGCCTCGTCCATCTGGCCGTGCACGCCGGCAACCTTCAGCGCGGCGCCGTTTAACGCCGTAACAGAGCCCGATGTTGCGCCAAGAAATGCGCGGCCCGGCCCCGCAATATATGCGCGGAGTTCCTCGACAATTTCGTCGACACTGCGCGCGCCGCCTTCTTCGTCGGTGCCCACGCGGCTTGCGATCCAGTAGCACAGGTTGCCACCGGCCGCCTCACTACAGATAAACTTCTTCATGTCCTCGCGCTTGGCCGCATTCACGAGGCGCGTCTTGATAGGCTTGCGACCCGCAGGCTTTTCCTTGATGCTAACCACTTTCAAATCGCCATAGAGCGTCATGGCGAGGCTTCGCGGAATCGGCGTCGCGCTCATCACGAGCATGTCGGGGTAGTCGCCCTTCGCAAGCAAGGCTTCGCGCTGGCCCACGCCAAATCGATGCTGTTCGTCGATGATGACGAAGCCGAGCCGCGAGAAAATCACGTCCTTGCTGAACAGGGCATGCGTGCCGATAACCACGTCGGCAAGCCCCATCTGGAGTTCCCCGAGAATAACCTTGCGTTCTGCCGCAGGTGTGGCTCCCACCAGCAGGCGTACGTTCAGGCCCGCCGCATCGAAGAACGGCTTGAGGCTCTTGTAGTGTTGCCGCGCAAGGATATCCGTCGGCACCATCAGCGCACATTGCTCGCGCATCCCGCCGCCCGCGCTGTTCAAACCAGCATTGCCGCCCGCGCCGTTTAATCCAGCGCCGCACACCGCCATCATCGCAAGCATCGCGACCACGGTCTTGCCGCAGCCGACATCGCCCTGCAGCAACGCATGAAATTGTTTCTTCCCGTTCAGGCCCGCGACAATCGTATCGAGGGCGTCTTCTTGCCCGCGCGTAAGCGAGAAGGGGAGGCGCGCCTTCGCCGCCATCACCGTTCCGAGGTCAATCTGCCTCTCGTGCCCGCGCAACTTCTGGTTCTCGCGCCGTTTCACCATGCGTAGGCAAAACGGCAGCAGTTCCAGAACCTTCAGTTCACGCTTCGCCCTGTAAATGGCAGGGAACTCCTTGGGCTGGTGAAGCGTGCGCAGGTTCTGCATCACCGGCGCAAAGTGCAGGTAGTCAGTAAGTTCCCTCGGGCATAACCCAGGCAGTGTGAGCCCCGGAAAGTTGAAAATCGTCTTGTAAAGTCCGCGGAAGAACTTCTGTTCCATGCGGGCATCGCGACAAGCCTCGCTGATGGAATATACCGGCTGGATGCAGCCGCTGAATTCCTCGTCATCATCGAGGGGCTGTATGTCAGGGTGCGTCATCTGCAGGCCGCGAAACTCGCCGACCTGTCCCGTGACAAGCCAGCGGGTATCGTTCTTGATCCTGCGCGCCCAGAAACTCGCCGCGTGGAAGAACAGCAGTTGGATTTCACCCGTGCCGTCGCTAAGCGTCGCCACGAACCTTGATTTGCGCCCGCGCACGATTCCCGAGCGCGAAATGCGGCCAATGAGCACCACCTTTTCGCCAACGCGGCAGTTCCCGATGGGCGTCACCTTCGTCTGGTCGAGGTAGGTGCGGGGGATATTGTACAGCAGGTCGGCGACGGAATTCAGCCCCGCCTTGTGGAGCGCCTCTACGCGCTTGGGCCCAAGCCCCGGTAGTTGAGAAATTTCCATTGGCGTGCGCTTCCGTTCTTTTGCGCCCTGGCCTTATTCGCCTTCGACTTCTTCCGATCCCGGCAGGGCTTCGCCCTTCTCTGCGCGGAGTTTCGCTTTTTCGCGGGCGGTAGCGCCGATAAGGTTCGTATTCTTCCACGTGAACAGCTTCACCTGTTTGCCGTTCTCGTCGTACATCTTGATGCCCTTCGTGTCGATGGCGGCGATAAGCTTCTTCGTCTTCTTGACAATGTCTTCGATGCGGTCTACGACCTCGCGCGAGTTGACGAGTTTATCCATCGCCGGCGACTTCTCGATTTCGGCAATCATCTGCTCGGCCTTGCGGGTCCCTTCTGCAATGGAGGCAATCACGTCGTCCGCCTGCTTAATCTTGCTATTCAGCGCATCCGTAGTCACCTTGACCGTCGTATCCACCTGGTTTGCCATGTCGGCAACAGACTTGCTCGCATCGTTCAGCTGCCTTACGAGCGTATTGACGGCAGGGTTCAGCTGGTCAATGGTCTTGTCGGCACTCTGGAGGACACCCTCGATAGTCTGCATCACGTCTTCGTAGACTTCCTGCGCGGACTTGTGCGTGGAATCGCCCTGCGTAATGAGCGTGATTACTTCGCGCACATTCGTAATCTGGGCATTCACGTCTTCCATGTAGCGGAGCGCCTCCGCGATACCCGGCTCGAAATTTCCCTGGTGGACATAGTCCTCCGGGAGCACCTTGCCGTTCTTGTTCGGGATAATCTCCAGCCTGCGCTGGCCCATGATGGCGTAGTTCACGTCGTTGAACTGCGTACCCTCGCGAATCACGATAGGCTCGTCGAACTTGACCTCCACGCGAGCGCGGTCGCCCATCCAGGTGACCTTGCCGATAGTGCCCACGGTATAGCCGCGGATAACCACCGGGTCCTCGGGCTGCAGGGAACCAAGCTCGCTAAAATCGACATAGGCCTTGTAGGTCACGTGCTCGTGCGCCACGACCATGCCGTAGGCAATGCCCGCGAACAGCGCAATAAGCGCAAAAAGCGAAACATATCCAATAATCCTGTCGGACTTATTCATGTGCGGAAATTTAAAAAAAAATAGGAAACTCGACCTCAGGGGGCGGTCCGGGCCCCGAAATGTTGACAAAGGGTAGGCGTTTTCTATATTTGGCACACCGATTTTATAATCGGAACCCTCCCGGAGCCAATGTCGGTACCCGGGCGATAGACCAAAGGGACTCATTATGAGACAATACGAAACGATGGTGATCATCGACGCTATGATCTCTGACGACGCTATCAATGCCGAAGTCGAGAACATTGGCAAGAGCATCACCGACGGCAACGGCGAAATTCTCCGCCGTGACGACTGGGGCAAGCGCAAGCTCGCTTACACCATCAACAAGCGCCAGCATGGTTACTACGTGATCTTCTACTACAAGGCAGAAGCCGCCGTGGTCGCCGCTATGGAAGCCGCTCTCAAGCTTAACGAAAACGTCCTCCGCTGGATGACTCTCGCTGATTATCCGATGAGCGAAATCGTCTACAATAAGGACATGGCTCAGTCTACCGAGGAAATCATCCCGGTCGACGCAGAAGAAGGGGAGGCTGAATAATGGCTTTTGAAGATAAGAAACAGGCTACCCGTGTTCGCCGCAAGAAGACTTGCTGGTTCACGGAAAACAACGTCAAGTTCATTGACTACAAGGACGAGAAGACTCTCCGTCGCTTCATCTCTGAACGTGGCAAGATCATCCCGCGCCGCATCTCCGGCACCTCTGCCAAGTACCAGCGTATGCTGAACGAGGCTATCAAGCGTGCTCGCCAGATGGCCATTCTCCCGTTCGTTTCGGACAGTCTGCGCTAAGGAGGAACTAGACTATGGAAATTATTCTTAAGGCCAACGTTCCCCACTTGGGCAAGATGCTCGATGTCGTGAAGGTTAAGGACGGCTACGCCCGTAACTACCTCTTCCCGCGCAAGCTCGCTGTCCGTGCTACCAAGGAAGCCAAGGAACAGATTGAAACCAACCGCGCCGCTCTCGAAGCCCAGTTCCAGAAGGAACTCGCTGCCGCTGGCGATGTGGCTGCCAAGCTGTCCCAGATTTCTGTGAACCTCGAACGCCGCGTCGTCGAAGGCGACCGTCTGTACGGTTCCGTGACTGCCGGCGACATCGCCGATGCCATCACCAAGGCCGGTGTCAAGGTTTCCCGTGCTCAGGTCGACCTCGCCGAACCTATCAAGCAGGTTGGCGTGTTCACTGTCACCATCAAGGTGTTCAGCGACGTTGAAGCACAGGTCAAGGTTTGGGTGGTCGCCGAGAAGTAATTCTCTCGCAAATCACTTAAAAATTGAAGATCGCTCCCTCTCGGGGGCGATTTTTTTACATAAGGGTCCGCACGCAACGCGTGTGGACTTTTTATTTGCATGACAATCAACAACATAGCGCTACCGCAACATCCACCCTTATGTAAAAAACGACTTTGTTTGTAGCAAACAAGCGAATATTTTGCACACAAATTCATGCAATGAAAGCAAATTGTAAGATTTGCAGAACAAATTAAAAAACTTTAAAATCAAGAATTAATGATAACAAATTAAAATGTTTGCTAAATTTGTCTGAAATTTTATTTATACGTAATTTGGGAATTTGTATGCAAAAACAACTACTCTTAGCTACGATAGCACTACTGGCGTCACTCGTCAGCATATACATGGCTGTAGGCCTAATTCGCGGCCACCAGCAGGGTCCGTACTTCATTGATTCCACTGTCGCTCTCGAAGCAGACTCTGAAATGCAGGCAGTCAACCAGAAGATCGCCGCGCAGGACGCCATCCTTAAAAAGGAAGAGCAGGTGTTCAACGACTCCCTGATGAAGTTGCTGGACTCGCTTTCCGTTCGCCGCGGCGAAGAAGAATCGCTCATGGAGCTCGTGAACATGGAAAGCAACGTTTTCCGCCACAAGAAAATCGATTCCATCAGCAGGGCCACCCATGATGAAGTTGCCATCGCCATCGAGCATTTCAACGGCAACGTGAAGGTTTATTGCGAAAAGGCCGGCATTCCCGTCCTCTTCGGCTCCAATAACAATACGGTCGTGTACGGGACCGGCAAGAAATCCGACAAAACCAAGGAACTCGTCACATTTCTGGGGAACAAATAATGAATAAGGCAACATCTATCATCGCTACACTTGCGATTATCCTTTCCATCTGCGCCATCGCCATGGTGGGGTACTACAAGGCAAGCAACGTGCAATACGGCTTCGTCAACACCGAAAAGCTCCTGAATTCCTTCGTGGAATCACAGAAGGCACTTGACGAAATCAAGGCAGAAGACGAAAAATGGAACAAGGAACGCACCATTATCGAGGATTCCCTTAGGGCGTTCGAGACGCGCATGGCCGAAACCTACGCGACGCTCTCCGTAAACGAAAAGAAGAAGGTAAAAAGCGAACAGGTGAGCCGCATCGAGGAACTCGGACGATTCAACCAGGCACGTTCCTCCGCCATCCAGAAACTGCAGGTGGAAAAGCTTCAGAACGTGTACCAGAAGATAAACGCGGCGATGGCCGATTTCGCCTCGGAGCGCGGAATAGACATCGTATTCGCATCGAGCAACGGAAGCATTGTCTATGGCGACGGCACGAACGCCGACCTTACCGAAGACTTCCTCCGCTTCTTAAACGCACGCTTCAAGTAAGAGAACGGGGGAGGGGTTGAGTAAAATGCGATACATCTTGGCACTCGGTGCTACAGTCCTCTTGATGGGTTGCGAGACGCGCATCCCCAAGGAGGATTATGTCGCTTACTACGATGAAAAATGCAAGACGGAGCTGGAACGGTCCGGCGTCCGTTTTTTTGCTATTCCGCTCACGTACGATTACGAGATCGCCAAGTGGGGGACACCGCTAGATTCCGGAATGAGGGTTGTCGTAGGTGCGACGCCCCGTTCCGACCTTTCTTTTGAGGACGCGTTCCTCATTCGCGGTAAAGATACCACGGGCGCCGTACTGACGCGCAAGATGCAGACCTTCGAACTGGGGACTGCGGACATGTTTGTGCTGAGTTTTGCCGACCGAATTCCCGGTGCGAAGCTCCGCTTGAAAAACGTCAGCCAGGGGATTGGCGGCGTTGAATTCGAACTTAAAAATTGTCAAAAAATCCGATTGGAAGAGAGTAAATAATGAAAAAAATAGCCGCCATAACGTTATTTGGCCTTGCGGGAGCATCATTCGCCTTGCAGGGCGGGCCCACTCAGCCTGATTACATACAATTCGAACCTTCCGAGATGAAGGACATGGTTAGCCTGACTTCGGGTAACTTTGCCTACTCGATTCCGCTTGGTGAAGTACCCGGCGCCTACGGAAGCTACCCTTTATCTCTTTCGTACCATGCAGGTATTTCTCCGCAACAAGAAGCATCCTGGGTCGGCCTCGGATGGACTCTTAGTCCGGGTAGCATCGTACGTGACGTTCGTGGCGTTCCGGATGACCAGTTCCATGGCGGTACACTTGGGTACGTTTATCAGTACTCTGCCATGTATACATGGAGTATCGATCTCTCTTATTCCAACGGCCCCTTTAGCGTCGGTATGAACGCCTCTAGCACTGGTGGCGTAGGCGCTTCTTTCACCCTCGGTTACAAAGTTGCCGAAGCAGCCGAAGTCGGCTTTACGGTAAGCACAAACCGTGGTATTGGTATTAGCGGAAAGGTCGGTTTTGGCGATGGCGCATCACTGAATGCCAGTGCAATGTTCTATCCGGGAACAGGAGACTGGACTTTTAGCGCCGGTGTTGGAGCAATGGGCGAGAACGGCATTGGAGCATCTGCCGGTGTCCAGTATACAACGGGCCAGGGCGCAGCGGCTTACGCGGGCATGGCCGTAAAATCGAAGAACATGGAAAACGCAATGAATGTCATTGGCGCTTCCGTTCGTAAAAATGGCGCCTCCGCATCGCTTGGCCCTGTAACGGCTTCCGTGGCAAGTTCTACAGCAAAGGGCAGCTCAAAAACATCATCTACAGGTTTTGCAATCGTAGTGCCGACAAACGTAGGCGTGTTCTCGCTTGGTTTCAGCCAGTCGTTACACGAATACCACATGAGGGCAGCAACATCTGACTACGTATATGGTTACATGTACCAAGGTGGTCCAGCAATTGTCGCTGATGGGGATAATTCTGTTGACCATATTCCGGGGGCACGTACAGGTTCTGGTCAGAGTACCGGTCGCATTCCTTGGAAATGGACATTTAAGGGACGCACGCTAGAGACGCTGGGCAATGAAAAAATGCAGCCCGCGTATGACATGTATACAATTGAATCGGAAGGTGTTTCCGGAACGTTCAGGGCTTTCCCGAGAGAAGAGCACCAGATGCTTAGCCTAATAAGCAATCGTGAAAAGGAAGACCCCAAAACGGTCGAATACTACAATCCGATCCTGGAATTGGATAGCAAGCATTGGCCGGAGACAGAAGATTTTGATTATGTAGACAAGAATGACTTGAAAAACTTGGCAAGAAAGGCTTCTCTGTATCCGTCTTACAAGGCTAATAATAGCGTCAACTCCGTTTTTGCAGACTATAAGACAACATTTAGGAACGAAGGAAACCGCATGGTTTATCGCAAGAATAAGGATTCCGATGAACCTTTGACTTCTGGTCTGAACTTCCTGTTCCTTGGCGAAGGTGGTTATTATGCAAGTGAAAAGACGGGAGCAGCAAAGGGCCGCCCGGCCGGTAGCGTTTCGGAAGAACTTTTGAAAAGGACTATTGGCGAAACAGAGTATGCCTTGTATGGTTCCAGAAAGGTTGAACCGATTTTTGACGACGAGTCTCCTGTTAGTAAGATTAAGGGATTTGTAATCACAAATTCTAACGGTACAAAATACTTCTTTACGCAGCCGGTTAAGTCATACTTAAAGGTAGACTATACAATCAACCAAGAAAAAGGAACGCCAGCATTTATTGACTATAAGATGTCAAAGTACAAAGGCTTTTGGGATAATTTCTGGGATGGCCTCACGACTCTTCTTTGGCCGCCCAAGATGTTTGCAGGCATTCGTAAAGCGATGCAAGGGCATTTGGATGAAGCATGTAAGGCAGATGAATCCGATGAAACACAGTTGTATTCTTATCAGATCAACATGAACCCACATGCTACGCAGTGGTTGTTGACCGAAATTCAGGGGCCAGATTATATCCAACTGGATAAAGAAAAGAATGAAATATCAAAGACGCTTGGTTACAATGTAAGATTCAGCTATACGAACCCGATTCTTTACCAGTGGCGTTCGCCTTATGCCCAGCCGCACGCAATGTCAACAGACTTGCCCAACTTTAGAGTTCAAAGGAATGGCTTGACACCCCTTGGCTGCGACACAAAAATGTACCAGGCTTCGTTCGGTGTTAAGGAATATGTGTACTTGAAGAGTATTGAAACAGCTTCTCATAAGGTTGATTTTATTCTTAATGACACAGAGAAAGAAGAACGTGTAGACGGAAAGGGGTGGTATTTCGATAAAACGGACAAGGATGGTAACAAATATCTTCCAATTCTTACCACGGCTTCGCTTGCGTTAAAGGTAAATTCAGTAAAACCGGAACTTATAGAAACGTTAAGAATTGATGGCGAACCATTGACACCAACGACCAATTGGCATGAAGCAACATTTATCTATGACGCGCTGTACGTAAATGTCGAAGTACCCGCTTTATTAGCAAGTGCGTTGGAGGATAATCCAACCTTAAGATTGGAATCAGATTATGATAAAAAAATGATGATCCATGTAGGGGACAACAACTCCATAATTTTGGATAAACGTGATTTTGTATTCGAAGTCGATAAAACGGCTGAGAATATGATAGAAAAAACAACTGGGGAAGAAGCCAAGTATGGACTTTATAAGATTAAATTGAAAGCCGGATCTGGAGAAAGCTTCTATTGGCAGACAAGTACAAACGGCAAGAATTTGTTTGATAAGGCTTCTAACGGAGAGGTAAAAATTGTCTTAGCAGAAAATGGAAATGGCTATGCCATTGCTGATGCAGACGCGCAAATTTCTTCTGATGATGATGCATATAAGATTACCAAGTGCGGTCTTAATCATGATATGCATACTTCTACTAGTGGTGCTGGCCATCATCAGTCTGTAAATCATTATTGGACATGGAGTACATGCACTCCCAGTTCAGATCCTGATAAATCCAGCCTGTTGCCTCCTATTCTTGATTGGGCGGATGTAGTTTTTGCAGGTGATCAAAATGGTTCGATGAACCAGGGACGGTATTTGAAAAAGATTTCCTACTTTAACAAGAAAGAATCTAAAGCATATCGTGAATTTATCTTTGACTATGATTACTCGTTACATCCGAGAACATTGAATTCGTATTGTAAGGCTAGGTATCCGAAGAATCTTGAGGATATCCAGAGTTCGCCGCTTAATGCAGATATGGATGTGTGCTCCAAGAACACGACGAGTTCGAATCTTTACGGAAAATTGACCCTGAAAGCCATCTCTGAAAAGGGATGCCAGAATGGTCGTTGTACGAGTTTGCCTCCGTTTAAGTTTGATTATAACGTAGCGGCGCAGACATCGACAAGGTATAGCGCTAAGGACGCCTGGGCTGAACTGTCTGAACAAAATACGCCAAAGGTAATCGCGACGCCGACTTCATCTTCTTCTAACGGAGAAACATCTTCTGAAAGTTCTTCTTCACTTCAGTTGAAAGAAAAATTCTATACAGAAGACTACTATGGAAATATTACAGATGTTGATGCTTCTATTATAGCTTCGGAATATACAATTGATGAATGGGGCTTCTGGAATAATCATGGAAATGAAGACAATCGAAAAGTCAATCAGTCCTTCGCTGACTACGGCGCTGCCGCTTGGAGCTTGAATAAGATTACTGACCCTGCGGGTGGAGTATTGGAAGTAAAATATGAGAGAGACAGTTATAAGAATGGTGAAGATCATTCTAATGAGAAACTGTACGCTTCGATGTTTAGAATAGACCAGTGTTCTCGAATTAAGGATGATTTTGATTTTTCAAAGGATATTGATCCGCAATATAATAATCATGCTTGCGCCTTATTCTTGCCGATGTATTGGAAGGATCAGTGTCTCGGGCCTCGTACCGCTTATTGGAGTTATATAAAGCCCAAGGGTTATGCAGGCGGCGATTTTGACTATATGGATGAGATAGGTATAGTGAAGGACAAAAAAATTAATAGTGACACAACAGTATATTTCAATGCTAGGTCAGAACTCAAAACAGAAGTTGACTGCGGTGTCTTTGGTCTTGCTGATTGTGACCGATTTAGGGATGTGGGTATTTTAGGTAGTACGAATTTCTTGGCCATGTACGAAGGTCAATCGACGATAGGTTCCGCCGATCTTCCGTATGAACTGAAGAAAGGTTACTTCACAAATGGAGTATTCCACGCTACGGATAATGAAAAGTGGCTTACCCGTGTTCTAGTTCTGGGAAAAGACAATGACATGATTCTTGCAGGTCTCCAGCGTGCCGCCGATAAGATAAACAACAAACAATATTGGGATGTTTCGGATGTTTCGGGAAAAATGTGGCCCAAGCAGGAGTACGCATCCATTAAGGGTGGTGATCTGCGCGTTAAAAGCTTAGTCAGACATGATATAGATCGAACGACCAAAACCGAATACGAATATGAACCAGGCGAAATGGCCCAGCTTCCCGATTCAGCCTATACAACGGTTCTCGGAAACCGCTTCAACGCAAGTATCATGTCTTTTGCCTTGCCCGATTTGAACATGAAATCGAAATCCAGAATTGTCGGTTTTGAGGACGATGACCTACTTTATGTTCCGGGTGCAACAATTATGTACCCCAAGGTGACTGTCAAGAATTCAGATAATGATGAAAAGGTGACAAACGGAAAAATTGAATACGAATACATTACTCCAGAGACTGGCGTACCTGCGGAATATATTGATTCTGATACGAAAAACGCACTGCGTCCGTTTATCCGTGTGAATGCCAACATGCTTGTACTGAACAAAGGCCTTGCGTCATATATTTTTGACCTGTTCTTGGGAAATAAACCTTCGCTGGATGCTCAGGAGGTAATGAATAAGGTTGCACCTTATGTATTAAGGTTTGAATTCCTTAACAAGAACAAGCAACGAATTGGCGATCGAATGAAGATTCTGCTTCAACAGGATAAATTTACCTCATTTAGCTTCTACGACGAGAACGTCAGAAATGTCGCCTACATTAAGGTTACATACAAGAAAGCCGACGGAAACTACACCGATGTTGGTACATTGGATGTTGGCAACCTGACTAATTTTAATGAAGTAACATTAACTGTTGCGCATCTTGATGATGGCTGGAATGTGTACAAGAATTGGCAGCGTTCCCAGAAGTTCGGCTACTATCCGATATTGTACAAGAAAGTTGTTTATAAGGATATGACATTGGATGATGTGGTTAGGAACGCAACCGTAAGGGTTGAAGACTCTATTACCTATCATGATTTCACAGCATTCCTTGGTATGAATACCAAAACCACGTTCTATCGCGGCAATGACGACAAGGCAATTCTGTTGAGAGTCGATTCTAATGCTTATGCAACAAAAGTTCCTGATATTTTGACGAATATTGCCGAAGGAAAGGACATAGAATCAAAAATCGGCGTACAATTAGAACGTTGGAAAAGCATTCGAGAATTACAGTGTAATGGCAACAACGATTGTAAGAGCGGACAGTGGTCATTGGCTGCTCGGAAACAGAAAACAGAAAACGGTGTTTCTTTCTATGAAGACACGATTTCGTTCGCATACAAACGTTATCCTGCATTCCTGATTAAGTCTATGACGAGTACCGGTTTCGACAACCAGGAAAAACAGTTTGACGCAAATTCATCGTCAAGTGGAGTCATTTCGTCTAGTTCCTGCGATAACCGCTGCCAAGAAAATAACAAGCGCAGAATGACGACATGGACCGAGAACCACAGATATGATCCTGTAACAAGTAATCCGACAGCAACTGTCGCAAAGATTCCTTCTTTTAACGGCAAGGAAATTCGAAAACTGAGCGTAAAGATTCCTCATCACGCCGTTCAAATTCCATCAAGTTCGTCTGCATCGGAAATGGCTGCTTACATGTTCAAAAAGAACATGCTTTCACAAAACTTTGCAGATTTCGTTTACTCGGATTCTACACCGATAGACAAGAATGCCGCCTGGAATAATCTTGAAAAGGTGAAGTATCTTAAGGGTTTCAGCATGAAGCCAATGAAGAAGTACAATGGCAACCTGACCTACACAGATAATTCTCAGGTGGAATCGGATAAATATCCTTATATCGAATGGGGAACATTCACAACAAAGGATACCCCCAAAAATATTGGCAGTCTTAAAAATAAGCTCGATTCTCAACATGAACCCTATAGGTTCGTTGCAGAATACCAAAATATTGAATCTAGTTCCTCGATGAATTGGCCTGACAAGAACCAATTCTCCGGTAATCACATATTAGCCGTTGACCAATACTACAGGCCAACTGAAGTAGAGGATATCCAGGGTCGAGTCATTTCTTCTCATTATACGGAAGATGGATTGCACCAGACTGGATTATTCTTCCCTGCCAATCGAAACCAGACAGCATCAATAGTTCCTGTTGGGAATGAGATCGTCTCGGTCAATGTAGTCAATACTGTGACGGAGAACCTTAAGGTTGAAACAAAGAAGGGTGAAATGGTTGCCCAATCAACCATCACACTTAAAGCCTCTTCGTTTAATTGCTCAGGAGAACTTGTTGTTGAATATCGTGTTAAGAAATCTGGCAAAAAGTGGCAAACCAAGCGAGAAAAACTATCCGATATGACATTAACGCTTAACAAGGGTGAAGTCCTAAATTATCTGCGCGTTTACCCAGATAATGCAGAAGCAAAGACCTATCTGTATGACGTCTATGGCAACATTCTCCAAATTGTTGATACAGACAATTTGTCAACATACTACGAATATAACCCGCTGGGCCAGCTTATTCAGACGCGTAATGATGACGGGGTCAGCTTCAAATCTCATCATAGGGAATTTATGAATGACAATCGGAATGAAATTCCATGGACCCACAACAATTCTTCGTCGAGTAGTAACTAGTAGGAGGGCCAAAAAATGAAAAAAATGGTTTTATTGATTCTTTCTGTCTTTTTCTTTGCCGACTTTGCGTTTGCGCAATGTGATAGACCTGTGTCTTGTACAACGCCCGAATATTGTTCTTATACTCCGTCGTGTCTACTTGATTCTGATAGAAAAGGATTCACTTGGAATTATGGAATAAAAGGCCTTTCTCAAAAAAGACGGACCAAATTTTGGGTTGGAGAAGAGATTTCAATACCTCTTGATATTGAAGGATGTTGTGATTGCATAGTTGATGCGACCTCTACTTTGGAAGACGGCGATAAAAAAATCAATCTACGTCTTGAAACGAAAAATTGGCTTACTGAAAGTGAAAAAGCCTTATATTATCCAAATGGTTATGATGGCTTACATTGGAGAGATAGGCAGACGTGTTATTATGAACTTGTAGGAACAGCATCCCAACCCGGAAGTTATAGTGGCCAGATCTATCTAAAGCAAATTCGACAAAGTCATTTCCATTATATTGGTAAAGCTGTAATGGAAGATGATGATCTTAAAGAATATACTAATTCGACAATTAATTTTTCCATTGACGTAAATTCATTAGATGAACCTATGGGAAGTGGATCAAAACCGAATAGCAAGGCAACTATAATATCAAGAGATGCTGCAGCTAGTTATTATCCTCAAGCTGAGATATATTCGTATTTGATAAATAACACAAATACACAACAGACTCTTGATAATCCGTTTATCGATTACTACATGACTTTGCCCAATGACCAACAAACAGGAATCTTCAGTATATGGAAACTCCCTGAAAACTCTTGTATTCAAGTTATCGAATGCGATGGTAATAACTATGTATTCAGGCATCAATACGCCGGAATAAAGACTCTTGATGCGGGAGAGCACCTGGGCGAATTTCAATTAGCTCTTTATGATGCTCCAAACTATCGGACTAACTTAGATTGGTTTAACGACATGAGCGAAAAAACTGACGAATATGATGCCAACGAAGATTATTCATACTTGTACCCAGCAGAATCATACGATCATTCTGCAGCCAGAAACAAACATTACAACTACAAGATGGCTTCTTTTGAAAAAAACGGAACGCTTTTGTACGGTAATTATCCTAGTTGGCTTAATTCAAGTTGCCATATAATTCAGCCGAAAGAACGCGTTGATGGTGAGCACAGCCGCATTCAGTACAGAGCAACGGCCCAGAATAATTTGAAATGGTGCAATGCCGATGATTTTGTTATTCCTTCCAATCAAATTCCGTCGAATCTTACGGTACAATTCCTTGACTTGGAACCTGATCATCCTACGAGAGGTTATTTTGTTTTCCGTGTAAAAAACGATGATAATGCAGATGTGAATCTTGATGGCTATCAAATACGTTTTTATTATGACAAAACGTCGTATGACCCTGCGTTATTGAAGTTTATCCAAGGAAGTTCTAACCCAACGACATGGAGCACTGAACGTTGCCGAGATGATCTATACATGTTGAAAATTAATCTGGGTTCAGATGCCGTTGCTGCGTCTCATAACTACTATCCAGCAAACGAACAGGTAAGCATTCGTTACGATGCATTCTTGGAGAACGGAGCCAACGTTGAGAAACAAAAAATGACTAGCTGGATGGGCATTTCAGATTTTGCAGACAACAATCTTGTTGGTTTATTTGATGCCAATGGTCGGAAAGTCTTTGGATATGCGCCACAGTGTGATAATGGAGAACATCACGACGACGATATTGTGACCAACTCCAATTTGAAGGTTCAGTTCGCTGATGCTCAGGCCAGTCAAGACTACCATGGTGATTTTATGTTTAATGTGGTAAATACTGGTTCAAAGGACGCTTCTATTGGCGGTTATGAATTGCTCTTCTATTATGATGACGCCCCAAATCCTGCAAATGCAAAAAAAGTTTTTGACCCGTACAACCTAGATGGCGCTTCATATTCCTATCAGCAATGCTCTGATAATAAATATGTCTTGAAAATCAAATTGAAATCAGATGCTATAGTGAAGGCCGGATCAAGCTATCCTTCGGACGCCAGTAATCCTCTAAAAGTTGGCGCTTACATCGGATACCATAGTGAGCCAATGACAAAATCGAATATGGAGAGCTGGATTAACACCACTGTAATGACAGACGATCCGCAAATGAGTCTGTATGATGCAAACGGAAATTGGGTTTACGGAAAATCGGGGGCTGTCTGTGGGTATTCCGATGGCGGAAACAATAATGGCGGCAACCAAGACAATGACAAGCACGATATTAAGGAAGACGAATATAAATTCAGCAAACTTACGGCCCAATTTGTCGATTATGCCAGGGATGTTGTGTTTAGAGGTGATTTTGCATTCCAAGTCTACAATTCCGGAAATAAGGAAATGTCCATTGGCAACTATGAAATGCTATTCTACTATTATTCTCACAATGACTTTAATGCTGCTGACGTAAAGTTCTATGATGGAAATCTCGCGAATTCCATTATTACAAAAGAAGTGTGCGCAGATGGCAAATTTGCCCTGAGAATAAAATTAGATGAGAATGCTTTTATCGCGCCATATGGAACATACCCTGTATACAGTCCAATAACTGTTGCAATGGATATGGGCGGAAAAACTATCAATAAGAGGGATGACATTTATAGTTGGACCGACGCAAGTATAATGAGCGATGATTCCAGAATGGCTTTATACGATGATAAAGGGAACTTGATTTTCGGTCAGCCACGTTTTAATTGTAGTAATTCGATTACTGTTCCGAAGGGAGGAACTTCTTCAGGCAGTGTCACTGCTAACAATTACAAATTTACGGTGTATGAAACAGAAAGTCTTTATGATTTCTCTTATTCGGAACAAGGCGAAAATGAACAAACTGAAAATATCGTTGTAAAGAACGGTCAGGCAGAAGTTACACTAACGGTAAAGAATATCGGAACACTTAATGCGGATGGTCCTATTTATGTGGAATACTTTATAACTCATCCCGATGGACAGGTTCCGCTTCTTACCGCCAATGGTAATGAACTTTCAACAGCCGGTGTTGAAATGGCTATAAACGACCAGTTGTCTGTTGTACGACATTCTGTAGGGGATAGGCATGTTTTCATCTTTACGGTGAAGGACGGTCTAAAAATTAATAACGAAGTGTCTATTAATTTCAAGTTAAACGACAACTGCATCACTTGCGTAGACAAGGACGAAGCAGAAACATTCTTTACATGGAATGTTATGGATGACTGGTCACGCGCTCCAAATTTCAGGAATAATTCTGGAAGTGATGTTGTTGAAAATGTTGTTGTTCTCACGAACGATTTGGTTCCTCGTTATGGAGTCGCTGATCCGTATGCTGCTCGGTATAAGGTTGTTTATGGTGAAGGTAATGGACCTGTAGTTGAAATTCCTGGAATAGAAGTGCAGAAGCCAAATCCGAACCGTACAGATGCCACGGCCTATTCAGGCGGACAGTTGCTTGTGAATGGAGACTTTGAAGAGCCCTCCATGGTAGGCTGGGATCTTAAGAGTGGAACAGTGAATAATATCAGAGGAGCAACAACACAGGGCTCTAGGTTTATAAAGCTGTTTGGCGAAATTTGTCAAGAAATCCCTGAGTCAGCTATTGAACTTTTGGCAGATAGCGCTGCAGTTCTGTCGTTCTGGCATATGGATGAAAATTGCGCTGAAGGTCAGAAAAATTGTAATAATTTTTATGTGAAATTGGGAAATACATCTTATGATGTGCCGGGGTCGGCAAAGTGGTTCCGTCAATCGGTATATTTCTTAAAAGGGCAATTGAATGACTCTGAGAAGTCTCTTTGTATAGGAACGAATTCGAATGTAAGTTTCGATGACTTTGCCTTGATTCCGAATACGAATGACCAGCCGGTAACATATGCGGTGCGCTTTACGACAACTCAACATGAGGAAATTGAAAGCCGTACTTATGATGGAATGAATAAACTCCTTGTGAAGAGTTCGGAAAGAGATGCTATGGGCCGTTCTTGGTATAAGTATCTTCCGTTTGAATACTTGTGTGATGATGCCAAGGACTGTAATTCTGAAATCTATACACTAGACTATCCAGATATAGCAAAGGAAAAGTATATTAAGGATAATCCGTTCTATGCTGATGCACAGGGATTTCCTTTTGTGGAAACAAAGTGGAAACCGGATCCTGCAGCGACTAAGGATGTTGAAGGCGCTCCTGGCAAGGCATTCTCGCTGGACGCAGATTCCAAGGAACACCATGTGGTTCGTACATATTCATCTGGCGTGAATTTGGAAGGTATCGATACGACTGATTTCACTTCGTTAGCTTCAGCGGTAAATGCCGTACGGAATTGCCGTGTCTATACGGAAAACGAATGCCTGGACAATGCCAAGAGTGATGATGGCGATTACAACTTCCATGCTGCAAAGGATAAAGACCCCACTCATATGTGGGAAATGACAATTGAACAGAATGGCATTGCAGCATTTACGGTAAAAGACGGTGAAGGAAGGACCATTGTCAGCGGTTCCATGAAAAAGACATCGTCGAATGAAAATGGAAAAGTTGCTTATGAACTTCTAACGCGTAGTGTTTACGAACTAAATGCTCAGGGTAAAGTTATTAAGGCGCATTCGCCTTTGAGTTGTGATTATACACCGAAACCGACAAAATGTGTCGATCCGAGTTATTTTAATTACGACTCGCAAAATCGTTTAGTGAAAGTTGATGAACCTGATGCTGGGATATCTCGTATTTATTATGACCGTTTTGGCCGTATACGTGCAACCCAGACTCAAAATCAAATTGGAACAAAATCAGCTACTGCTATACTTTATGACCATTTGAATCGTGCTATCGCAACAGGTGAATGGAAACACAATAAAAAAGAGGAAGATCTTGAAACGGCCTTATTGACTGATGAAACTGTTGAAGCAAATAAAGAAAATTTCCCGTCAGAAGAGGCCCTCACTCCAGGAACAATTACTCGTAAATTCTATGACAAAGTACCCACAGAAGACACGTTGAATTTCCTTGGTGTCGATATTGCTCCGTCCAATGTTTCTTTTGAAAATACACGCGGTCGCGTTACTGCTACGATTTCTGATGTGCGAACAGTATTCAACACCGATGGCTCTGCAAAGAAAGCGACAAGTGGTGCCGATAGTGTAATTCGTGTTTCAACGGCTAATTCTTACGATAAATATGGCCGTGTTCTTGCGAGTTACTCGTTTGACCCCACTTTGCCGGATGATAGCCTTTGGATACTTGCGGTAGAAACTGAATATGATCTAGGTGGTAAGGTTCTAACCGTGACAAAGTATCCGTATGGCTTGAGTGATAATGCGAAAAAGCGTAAAATTACAGAAAGTTATAATTATGATCGTCTTGGACGTGTTGAATCAATCTTTGCCAAAGATGGCTCAAGTCCAGAAAATGCAATAGCAACTTACGAGTACCTACCAACAGGGGCAGTCAAGTCTATAAAGATGGGTAATGCGCTGACACTTTCTTACTCCTACCATATTAGTGGTGCCGTAAAAACAATTGATGTGACATCTACCCGTGAAGAGCAGCTCTATTCTGAAACACTTTATTACGAAGATTGTGGCGATGGGGAATGTACTCCGCAATACAATGGCAATATAAGCCGCATGCTTCATAAATTGGCTCATTCAAACCAGGATTACGAAGCTCTGCGAGACGTACAATACACTTATGATGAGTTGAATCGTCTGACAAGTGTTGCAGACGCCAACCAGCCCATATTTGATGAAATGTTTGAATATGATGTGCAAGGCAGGATTACCGCACAGCGTAGAGCCAAGAAGAACGATCAAAATAATAAGTATGAAGTAGGCTCCACAGGTGGCGAGTATACGTATGATAACAAGAACAATCACCTGATATCCGTAGCCGATGGCATGGGTGGTTCTGCTGATACCCGTATAATGTCCGAATCGGACAACTTTGAATACGATTCAGAAGGGCATTTAACCAAAGACAAATCCAAGAAGATGGAAATTTCCTATGATTGGAAAGGTATGCCCGTAGAATTCACACGCAACGATAACTGCATCGACATCCACGAGCAAATCGTTTGTGGTTCAACGAAGCTGGTATTGGCGTATGACGGTTTAGGCCACCGCATCTCAAAGACGCGCATGCGCGACCTGGGGAACGGCGTATGGGAAACGGAGCAGGTAACCCACTACACGGGCATCGGCACCGAAATCCGCGAGAATTTCGCCGGCGAAAGCCCCGAGACGAAGGTTGTGGTGAACATGCCGCAGGGCCTCGGCCGTTATGAGATTGAAGATGCTTCTGAACCTGCGAATGTCAACACCTCCAGAACGTTTGAGTGGTTCCTGAAGAACCATATCGGCTCGACGATGCTTGTTTATACGTCAGGATATGGAACCCCAGGTACAGTGATGGCGGCATATGACTATCGTGCCTTTGGTGAACAGATTGAGCTTAAACCATCTTCTTCGGGAAAGATTACGGAGAACTTCACTGGCAAGGAGAGGGATGACGAGATCGAGCTGAACTACTTCGGCGCTAGGTATCTTGATCCTATGCTTGGAATGTGGACATCCGTCGATCCTGAAAGACAATTTGCGAGCCCCTATCTATACGCAGGTAATGGGGGGAATCCTATTGGATATTATGATAATATAGGAAACTATCTAATTCGCAAGCGTGGTGGAACGTATGAAATAAAAATTGTAACAGAAGCAGATGCGTACTCGGGTGTACTAATTAGAGATGGTTTAATGGGCGCATTCTCTATTGCAGGCGCAATCATTGTCGCTATAACTCCAGAAGCTGCTGCTGCTGTTGCTTGGACCACAATTCCTGCATCTATTTTGTATGGCCTTGCGAAGGGCGCATTAACAGAGGGCGCAGCAGGTGCTACTACAGGCGCAGCAGAAGCTATTCAATCAGGGGCTATGGGACTCATGGAACAAGTTGCAGGAAATACGGCAACCGTAGCGTATACAGTATTTGATCTTGCTCGCGGATATCAAGAACTATCTAAGAATGTAGATTCTGATGCCTTTATTAATGAATTTAACCGAAGAATGCAAGATCCTAATGTTTACAACTCCTTCAAAACCCCTGAGGAAGCAAAAGCTTTTGCTGATGATATCAATAACAGCATAAATAATTCTCCGGCTCCTCCTGAACTTACACCTCCTCCACGTCAGGGTAACCCGCATGTAGAGGTTGGTCCAGTAATAATTGAAAAAACAAAATAACATAATAGATTAGATTTAACCATTAAATTAGATTTAGGTTTAAAATGAAAAAAATTAAAGCAATAGTTATCATTATATTATTTTTTACCCTAATTGTGGTTCATAATCTTATAAATAATGAAACAACACTTTTTGGAGCTCTAGCCTTGCCAATTACTATTTGGTTTGGTCTTGCCATTTTTATCATGTGCAATGCAGGCGTGGTTCCAGGAAGAAGTAAATATCAATATATAGTTGAAGATGATTTCGACAAAGCATTAAAAGAAATGAAAAAAAACAAAGAGAAAAATCCATCAATTACAAAGAAACGTTACATCAAAAAATCGTAACAAATTTCCCACAAAAGGTCGCTTCGGCGGCCTTTTTCCGTAAAATCATTGTTTCATTCTGTTAAGTTGTAAAAAATAATACTACATTTCTTTATATGAAAACAAAAATCCTTCTTCCTATTTTCCTTATGGCTTTCTGGGCCTGTTCTGACAATGAATCTAACCCTGTAAAAACGGATGTGCCCGAACCGCCGCCGGCTTCGAGCGAGACTGTTCCCTCCTCGAGTAGCGTAGTGGCAGAAGTGCCTGATACTTGCGGGAGTTTTGTCGACGCTCGTGACGGGCAATCCTATTGCACGGTAAAGATTGGTGAGCAGACTTGGATGGCAAAAAATCTTGCGTATGCTATTCCAGGTTCCATTTGCCGTTCGGACAATCCCGCAAATTGCGAAAAGTACGGACGTCTCTATTCCTGGGCTCAGGCTATCGGAAAAACGGATGCGGAATGCGGTGTGGGCAAGAATTGTGCTTTGACAGAAGGCCAGTTTCAGGGGGCCTGCCCGGAAGGCTGGGCGTTGCCCGACACAAGTGACTGGAAACAGCTGATGAGGTTTGTCAGGGAAAACAACGAAGGCGAATCATTAGCGGCGAGTCTCTTATCCACAGAAGAGCCCGAGTGGGCAAAATATGTTACAGCAACAGACCGTTTTGGTTTTGCCGCTTTGGCCTCTGCCGGATCCTACAGCCCCACAAATGCTTTCACGGGGGACGACCGAACATATTTCTGGTCTAGAACGCAAGATACATTCGGCGATGATGACTATAAATACGCCCACATGTTCCTTGTCCAGCCGCTTGACGAGGTGGTCAGGGTTGGTTCCGCGGGCAAAGGCGCACAATATTCCGTCCGCTGCATAAAATACTAGCAGGATTCAGTTTTCTGCAAAAAAAGGTCGCCATTCGGCGACCTTTTTCCATAAAATGCACGTTCAAGGCACGTAAATCTTTTTACCTATACCGCACATAAATCAAGGGGTAAGAGTCTTTATCCCAAGGATTCACATAGAAGTAGTAATGGTCATTGCCATAGTAGCGAACGAATTCATTTACACATCCATTCTGCCGAGAAAAGACAATGGAGCCAGAATCCTTATTCACAGTGGGCGAGTTGCCAAGGAACAGATCGACATCGCTATAAGACATGCAATCGTCCTCATTGTTATTGGCATAAATCTCAACCTGTTCTGCATCATAGGGGCCAAAAATCTTTGAAACCGTTCTATCAACGTCACCCGGCTTACTACTATAACGAATCACTTCCTCATTATAGGGAGCAGCCTGCCCAATATGCAGGGGGCCATTCCCATCCGGGTCCGTTGTATAGGAGAAATCAGACTGGCCAGGTTCACCCGGCTGGTCATCGAACTTAACCATCAGCATCTTTCGAACGGGCTTCTTGGCGCCAACAGCGGAATACTCAAATATAACAGCTCCATCCTGGAAAATACCATTTCCCGAGATATGTTCCGGGTTCTGGTCACCCTGGTTTTGATGAATCAGGTGCATTCCATAGCCCTTCGAATATGGCGCTCCAAAGACATAGATCCTCTTAACATTCTTGAAGAGTTCATCGAACATCGGCAATTTAAACTGCTTCGGGTCACTCGTTGGAGTAGCGCTGTCATGCTGCCATCTCCTACCGGCAATATCACGCAGGATTCCGTAATGGCGTATGTAGTCTAGGGCACCTTCCGAAGCGGTACCGCCCTTTCCGGGAATCATTGTAATGGGATGATATGCATTTGTCGCCGACCAAATATTACCATAGTAACTCGCATTATAGTCTCGCATATTTACAATTCTATACGGGAATTCATATTTATGGCCGTTCTTGATATCAATAACACAGTCGTACACCTTATTGTTACTTGTCTTTACCTTAAAGCGATAATGTAAAAACTTACCCTCTTGCCCTATGCGCTCGACTTCATTTGAGCCAGCGACGAATGTTCCTACAACATAGCCATATTTACTCTGCTGAGCAAATACAGACGATGTTATAGCGGCAAGGCCGAGTAGTACAATGATTTTACTCAATGGTATTTTCATACAATCTCCTTTTAGATTGATTAAAGGTTATTTTAATAATATATAATTTATACATAATATTTTCAATAAATTATTTAGAATAAACGAATAAAACACACAATACATTCAATTTCATAAAGTAGTGTATGCTTTGAAGAAGAGCTTAGGGATAACCTGCGCAAGGAACACCTCTACAAGTTCGAAAAGAGGCGAGGTTGGAATATTTTCCCTAAAAAAGTCGCTCCGGAGGCCTTTTCGCATGGCAAAATCACCTGAAAGTGGGCAAAAATCCCGTTTTTTTCTATTTTAAGGACATATGCGCAAGTTTGCCTTTTCTTTTGCGGCCCTTTTTGCCGGTATGTGTGCGGTGCAGTCCTTTGCCCAACCCCGCGACCTGTTCGCGGAATTCGAGGCGGAGGCCGAAGCTGCCGACGCATCTTCCAGCAGCGTCGCACCCTCTTCTAGCAGTGTCGTCCCGGCGTCCAGCGTCGCCGCATCCTCAAGTTCCGAGGTTCCGCAGTCCAGTTCTGTCGCGCCCTCCAGCTCGAGCATCGCCAGTAGTTCCTCTGTAGCCGTATCCGCTCCGGCCGATACGGTCCCCGCCGCACCGGTCGCAAACGCCGATTCCGCGGTGCAGCCAGATTCATCCGTAGCAGATTCCGCTGTCGCCGATTCCGCGCAGCAGGCTTCGCCCGAAGATTCGTATGTTGCATCAATGAACAGGCAGATCGAAGAGGCCAAGATGCGCGACTCTCTCGCCGCACTCAGTTCCAGCAGTTCCGAACAGCCCGCTCCCGATATTTCTTCGAGCAGCATGAGCCGCCGTGACCTACTTGGCCCGGTGAAGGTGTCCAAGGTCTACGGCATCGACGAGATGAAGGGCCGCTACCGCAGCCCGCGCAAGGCGCTGTTCATGTCGCTCGTAGTGCCCGGCTCCGGCCAGCTTTACGTGGGCGGATCCACGTTCACCTACGTGCGTGGCGGTGTTTACCTCGCACTCGAGGCCGCCCTCTGGGGCAGCTGGTACTACTTCTCCGTCTACAAGTACAACGACCAGGTCAAGAAATACAAGAAGTACGCGAAGGAGCACTACTCCATCGGCCGCTACGAGGCGGGCATGCGTGACCTTTACGGCCAGCTTTCCGACGAGATGGAGGAATCCCGCTTCGAGGCCCGCTACATGAGTTCTCGTGAAGGGTTCTGCGAAGCCATCTACGGTAGCGCGACCGCATCGAACTGCTACACGGCGGGCCGCCTTTTCAACCAGGACAAGGCCCACTACGACCGTTTCTCCGTATCCAACCCGTCCTCGCTCAAGGACGAGATTAAGACCGTCGGTTCGTTCTATGACGCTCCTGCCGTATACCAGCAGATTTCGGACAAGTCCTACGTGCTCGGTTGGGACGACGTGACCGACCCGGCTATCGCGATTAACCTGGAACTCGAGGAAGAAGACCCGTCCGACGGGCTTGTCCCGCTAGGGAAGTCCAAGCACATGGACGAATACCGCTCCATGCGCGGCAAGGCGAACGACTACGCCGACATGCAGGTCTGGTTCTTCGGCGGGCTCATCCTGAACCACCTGGTCTCGGCCATCGACGCGGCGTTCACGGCGAACTCGCACAACAAGACCCTGTATTCCGAAGAACTTTCTTGGTACGACCGCCTCCATTTCGACAGCTACGTGAACATCTTTAACGGGCTCGACGTGGGCGTGCAGGCCAGCTGGGGATTCTAATGCGTTTTCTGTGGGCAGTATTGCTTGCCGTGCTCCTCGCGGCCACGACCTCCTTTGCACAGGTGGTCATCTCGGTCGACGAGAGCGTAAGCAAGAACCGCGACAAGAGCCTGTGGATTGCACTCGGAGCCAGTGCGGGCCTGCCGGGCATGGGTGAACTCTACCTGGGCGAAAAGAGCTTGGTACGCCCGTTCGTATGGACGGATGCCGCCCTTTGGCTCACGGCCATCAGTTCGTATGTCATCGGGGAACGCTATATCACCTCGGCACACAGCTATGCGGTGCGCCATGCGGGCCTCACGAGCAACAGCCACAAAGTATCGATGCTCAACACGGTGGGCGACTACCGTAGCCGCAGCGGTATCGCGGGGCAAAACTCTTCGCCCGACATGGACGAGGATTACAACCAGGCAATGATCCGTGCGGGCAAGGGCGTGAACGACGACCTGGACGAAAGCATCCAGTGGGACTGGGGCTCTAGCGACAATCCCGAATCAACGGAACATATCGACGAGTTCAAGAGCCGCATGCGGCACTACCGCGTAAGCCGCATCGTTTTCCAGGTCTCTGTCGGTGCGCTGGTCATCAACCGCGTCATATCGATGCTCGACGCCATGCGCATCTACAGGGCGACATCTTCGAAGTCCTTTTCCGAGCGCATGGATATCGTGCCGCAGTTCATGGAGGACGGCGGCGGTCTGGGCGTGAACGTGAAGTTCTAGGCCAGCGATGCTCCGGTTCGCGCGAAAGTCACGCCTTTTCCTAGCGCTAGCCGTTTTCCCGCTTATCCTCTGCTGCAGCAACAGCACCACCTATTCCGACGAACCCGAGGAGCCCCCGCAGCTCGAGTGGACAACAGTCCCGTACAATTCCGAGCTGCTACGCATCACGGGCCGCACCAACTATACCATGGGCGACTTCGTAATCCTATCGTGGTCGGCCTCCGCCGTCACCGTAGCCTTTGTCGGGACAGCGCTCGAGATGGAGGCCGGCACGAACCAGTTCGCCTATATCGATGTGTTCGTCGACGGGGAAAAGGAGCCTTCGTCCCTGATAAAGCTTGCCAAGACGGGCGAGGAGCCTATCGTAGTGCCCGTAGTTGACGGGCTGCGCTACGGCACGCACGTGGTTACCTTGTACAAAAGGAGCGAGAGTCGCAACGGAGACTGGCTATTCTACGGGCTGCGCGTACTGGGGGAGGCTCGCAAGGACCTATTGCCCAAAGTTCCCAAGCACAAGATTGAGTTTGTCGGAAACTCCATAACGTGCGGGTGCGACGTACTGAACCCTGTCCCGGGTGGAGAATCCGAGCTGGCCTATACAAGTTCGTACCACAGCTATGCAGGGCAGACGGCAATGACCCTCAAGGCCGAGATACACAACATCTGCATGGGTGGGCGAGGTTTCCACATCAATTACGACAGGAGCAAGAACTACCTGCTTCCCGCCATATACGGATTGACCGGGACGACGTCAATCTACACGGTAAACTGGGACCCTGACAAGTGGCACCCGGACATAGTCGTGGTGAACCTGGGAACGAATGACTTTGCAAGCGGCGCGAACGATTCCGCAGGGTTCGTGAGCGCGGCGGTCAGTTTCATCGAGCGCATACGCTCGTATCACCCGGAATCCAAGATCGTGATGCTCGACGGCCCGATGCTCACGGGCGAACTCATGGTCCAATGCCGCCAGTACCTGGACACCGTGAAGGCGACCCTCGAAAGCCGCGGAATCGGGGACCTTTACCGCTTTTCCCTGGACCCGAGAGGCGATAATCCGTTCGGGATCAACTTCCACCCGACCCAAAAAGAGGCCGCCGAAGATGCCAGGAAACTGAGCGCATGGATACGCTCGAAATTCGGGTGGAAATAGGGCAACATGGCGTTTTTTTCTAAATTTTCAGGAAATTTCATTTAAATGCAACCATTTGTACGCGATATGCATCTAACAGGCGTGAAAAAGATCTTTATTTCCATTTTTGTGTCCATATTCCTGGCTGCCTGCGGTGGCGAAGATTCCGCTGCGAGCGGTGCGAAGGGTGCCGGTGCTCCGGGCAAGGGTGGCTCCGGCGGGAAGGGTGGTCCAGGTGGCAGGCCTGCCCGCGTGATTGCGGTAGAAGGCTATATCGCGGAATCCCATGAACAGGGGAAGAACTTTACGGCGATGGCAACCCTCGAGCCCCTGAACAGCGTTTCGCTCACGGCGGCTACCTCCGGTAGGCTCACGAACCTTTACGCAAAGGACGGCGCCCAGGTGCAGAAGGGCACACTCCTAGCAAAGATTGACGATTCCGAACTGAAGGCTCAACTCAAGCAGGCGGAATCGAACAAGCAGCTCGCCCAGCAGAAGTACGACCGCGCGAAAGGACTCTACGAGAAGGACGGGGCGACGAAGGCCGACATGGAAGCGGCCGAGGCCTCGCTCAAGTCATCGGAAGCTTCCGTGGAACTCATCAGGGCGCAGATTGCGAAGACCGAGGTACGCGCTCCGTTTGCCGGCAAACTCGGATTCGTTAACGTTTCCGTGGGCGCATGGCTCACGACCGGCACGCCGATTGTATCTATCAGCGAAGTAAAAAAGTTGAAGGCGAAATTCGCTCTCCCGCAGCGCTATGCGTCGGCCCTCAAGGTGGGCGATGCCGTAGAGCTCAAGGACGAAGAACGCAATGTCTCTAAGTCCGGCAAGGTGAAGGCCCTGGAAGCGGGGCTTTCGGAAAGTAGCCGTACCCGCCAGGTGCTGGTGGAAGTCAATAACGCAGGGGGCGAACTCCTTGCAGGTTCTTACGCGAAGGTGAACGTGACCATGCAGGCGGGAGTCGCAAAGAGCATCCCGATTCCGGCAGAGGCGTTCACGCTGGACAAGGACGGTGCCTACGTGTTCGTGGCTACGGGCGGGAAGGCGAAAATCAAGCACGTTCAGACCGGGCTCCGCACGCCGATTACGGTCGATGTGACCGGAGGGCTCGACGAGGGCGATACCGTGATTACTTCGGGTCTCATTAGCCTGCGCGAAGGCATTTCTGTGCGCATCCGTGAAATCCGCCACAACGCCGATTACGAAGTGGAGTAAACGCGGATGAGTGTCGCGAACCTTTCCGTACGTCGCCCGGTGCTCATGACAGTGATGGCGCTTGTCATCATCTTGCTCGGCGCTTTTGGTGCCACTAATTTGGGCGTGCGCGAATACCCGAACGTCGACTATCCCTTGATTCAGGTGCGTACCTCGTATCCGGGCGCTAACGCCGCGGTGGTGGAGGCCGAAGTCACCGAAATCTTGGAAGCGTCCATCAACAGTGCGTCTGGCATCAAGGCGCTCACCTCCACGAGCCGAGACGGCTTCTCGTTCATCAACATCGAATTCGAAACGGGCATGGACCTGGAGGCGGCCGCCAACGAAATCCGTGACCGCGTGAGCCGCGTGCGCCGCCGCTTGCCGGACGATGTCGATGAGCCGACGGTCTACAAGTCTGATAGCGACAACGACCCGATTTTGATGGTGAGCCTCGTGAGCGACAAGCTCGACCCGATGGAAGTTTCCGAAATCGCGAACAACTTTGTGAAGGAGCGCCTGCAGACCATCAACGGTGTATCGGAAGTTGCCATCTGGGGCGAGAAACGCCCGACAGTGCGCCTGTGGATTGACCCTGTGCGCCTGCAGGCCCTTGGCGTTTCGGGAGCCGAGATGTCGGCGGCGCTCAAGCGCGGCAACCTGGAATTGCCCTCCGGTTCTATCGAAGGTAGCGAGACGACACTTTCTATCCGCACGCTGGGCCGCATTCTGGACCCGAAAGCGTTCGAGAACATTGCCGTAAAGACGGCTGCCGACGGGACCGTCATCCGCATTTCTGACGTGGCCGACATCCATTACGAACCGAAGGATACGCGTACTGGGTTCCGCCGTAACGGCAAGAATTCCATCACGCTCGCCCTGATGGCACAGCCGGGTAGTAACCACGTGGAAATTGCCGACGAGTTCTACAAGCGCGTCGAGGACATCCGCCGCGAGATTCCCGAAGGCGTGCAAGTCCTTTACGGGCGCGATACCTCCATCAACATTCGCGCTTCCATCAAGGAGGTGGTGGAGACCATCTTCATCGCGTTCCTGCTGGTGATTGCGATTATCTTTGCCTTCTTGCGCCAGGCGCGTACGACGCTTATCCCGATGGTGGTGGTGCCGGTGGCCGTCATCGGTAGTTTCTTCGTGCTTTACCTTTGCGGATTCAGTATCAACGTGCTGACCTTGCTTGCGATGGTCCTGGCGATTGGCCTCGTGGTCGACGATGCCATCGTGATTGTGGAGAACATCTACCACAAGATTGAAAACGGCATGACGCCCAAGCAGGCGGCGGTCGCGGGTACAAATGAAATCTTTTTCGCGGTGATTGCGACCTCGGTCGTTTTGATGGCGGTGTTCGTGCCGGTGCTTGCGCTGGGCGGTACTACGGGCCTCCTGTTCCGCGAGTTTGTCGCGGTGATGATCGGGACGGTTTTCCTCTCGACGCTCTGTGCGCTCACGCTCTCGCCGATGCTCTGTTCCAAGTTCCTGAGCCGCCAGAAACAGGGTTGGTTCTTCCGCATTACCGAGCCATTCTTCGATTGGCTCAACCGCATTTATGCGGCATTGCTCGGCGGATTCCTAAGGTTGCGATTCCTGCTTTTCCCAGTAGTGGCGGGGCTCTTTGCCATCGCGTATTTCTGCTTCAACAACATGAGTAGCGAAATGGCCCCGACGGAAGATTCCAACGCGGTCATGGTGAACCTGAACATGCCCGAAGGCGTGACGCTCACGCGCACCAAGCGCATGGCCGATGCCTTTGCCGAAGAAGTCATTGCGCTCATGGATACCAACGAGTATACCGAAATTCAGGCGGGCGCTTGGAACGCGGGCAACTCCAGAATGCGCATATTCCTGAACGATGACAAGAAGGCGCGCCGCCCGCAGAGCGAAATTGCCCGCAGCATCCAGGTGCTCGGCAACGAATATCCCGATTTGCGCGTGATGGTTTTTGAACCGCAGAGCATCAGCACGCAGCGCGGTGGCCTTCCGGTGCAGTTCGTGTTGCAGGCCCCGAATATTGAAATCTTGCGCACGCTCGTGCCCAAGTTCGAGGAAGAGGCGAGCAAGAGCCCTGTGTTCAGCGTGGTGAATACGAACCTGAGGTTCACGAAGCCCGAACTGCATATCGAGATTTTGCGAGACAAGGCGAACGAAGAAGGCGTGTCGGTGAACGACATCGCGCAGGCGGTGCAACTTGCGATAAGCGACCAGAGTTATGGTGAATTTTATAAGGACGGACGCCAGTACGATATCATCGGAGCGGTGGGTTACCAGTACAGGAGTATGCCCGAAAACATCGCAATGCTCACGGTTAAGAACGCGAAGGGCGAACTTGTGAGTCTCGATAACTTCATCACGTTCAGCGAGCAGTCCGCATCGCCGTCGCTCCCGCGATTCAACCGATTCAGCGCCGCCACCATCCAGGCGGGCCTTGTGCCCGGCAAGACGATTGGCGACGGCGTGGAAGAGATGCGCCGGATTGCGAAGCACTTGCTGAAGGATTACCCGAGCGTGAGTACCGCATTGAGCGGATCTTCGAAGGAGTTCGAGGAAAGTTCCAGCGGTCTCTACATCGTGTTCCTGCTTGCGCTTGCGCTTGTGTTCCTGGTGCTTGCCGGGCAGTTCGAAAGCTTCCGTGCTCCCTTCGTGATATTCTTTACGGTGCCTCTTGCGCTTGCGGGTGCGCTTGTCTGCCTGTTTATTACCGGTCAGACGCTTAACATCTTCAGCGAGATTGCTCTCATATTGCTTATCGCGCTCGTGACAAAGAACGGCATCTTGATTGTGGAATTTGCAAACCAGATTGCGGCGAATACCGGGTGCACCAAGCTTGACGCGGCTCGGATGGCGGCGGAACGCCGCTTCCGCCCAATCCTCATGACGAGCCTTTCGACGGTATTGGGCGCCGTGCCCTTGATTCTCACGGGCACCCCGAGCCGCATCGCGATGGGTATCGCCATCGCCGGTGGCCTCACGTTCGCCACGTTCCTCTCGCTGTTTATTGTGCCTGCTGCCTACAGTTTCTTTGCGGGCAAGGTAGAATCCGGCAAGGCGATTGACGCAAGCAAGATGGCATAGTCGCTCACGGTGGCGTAGCCGTTCGAGTTGGCATAGTTGTTCGCACTAAAGTGCCTAGGGTTTGTGCCCCTGGAATTTTGTGAGCGTCTCGATGTTATAACCTTTCAAGGCATCGCGTCCGTGCAGGTCGAAAAGTTCGATGACGAATAGCAGCATTTCCACCTTGCCGCCCAGTTTTTCGACGAGGTGTGCCGCGGCCCTGGCCGTGCCGCCAGTCGCAAGCAGGTCGTCGATAATGACCACTTTCTGGCCGGGCTTTATGGCGTCCTTGTGAACTTCGATGCTTGCCTGCCCGTATTCCAAATCGTAGGAGATGCCGACGGTTTCGCGCGGGAGTTTCCCCTTTTTACGCACAGGCACAAACGGCTTGTGGAAATGCTCGGCGATTGAGACTCCGAACAGGAATCCGCGCGCCTCAAGGCCGGCGACCAGGTCGAATTCCACGTTTTCTAGCGCCTTGTAGAGGGCATCGAGCGTGAGCTTGAGTCCGTCGGCATCGTTCAGGATTCCCGTGATGTCGCGGAACAGGATTCCCGGCTGTGGAAAATCCGGAACGGAAATGACGTAGTCTTCAATACGTTTCATTGTACTTATCGGTACTAGCAAGTTTTATGCCTGGTTTAATATTTGCTCAACCTTCGCGATAATCTTGTCGCGCTCGCCACACCAGCTGGGGGCGAGGAGCATGTCGCTCGGGCTTTCGCCGCTAAAGCGCTCGATGGCGGTATCCGGCCCGATAATCTTTATCATCTCGGCGACGGCGGCGCAGTATTCCTCGAATTCCAGCAGTTTGATTTCACCTGCGGAAAAATCTTGGGCCATCACGGTGCCCGCGACAATGTGCAGCGGGTGGATTTTTACGGCGGCGAGGTGCAGGTCGTGCACGACTTCGGCAGTGTGCTTGAAGTCCATCAGGGTTTCACCGGGGAGCCCGACAATCACGTGCGTGGTGACGGTGAGACCCGCAGCCTGGCAGCGCTTTACCGCGTCCTCGAAATCGGCGAGCGTGTGCCTGCGATTGATGGCGGCAAGCGTGAGGTCATTTGCCGTCTGCAGGCCGATTTCCACGATAATCGGCTTGTTGCGGTTCATTTCCGCGAGGTATTCGATCTTCTCGTCTTCAAGGCAGTCCGGGCGCGTCCCTATCGCAAGCCCAGCAATTTCCTTGTGGCTGATAATCGGGTCGATAATCCCCTTCAGGTGCTCGAGAGGCGCGTGCGTGTTCGTGTACGGCTGCAGGTAGGCGAGGATGCCCGCATTCGGGTATTTTTCGCGCAGGCGCGGCACGAACTTGTCGAGCTGTTCCTGGATACTGACCTTCGCCTGGTCGAACACCGGGCTGAAACTGCGGTTGTTGCAGTAGCTGCAGCCCGAGAAACCCTTGGTGCCGTCGAGGTTCGGGCAGCTCATGCCGCCGTTCAGCGGGAGTTTGCGCACCTTGAGGTAGTTCGGGAAAATCTTGAGCAGCAAATCGCGGTAGGGAGTGTAGTGCATAATATGAAAGATAGATATAGACGAAAGACTATAGACGAAAGACGAAAGAAAAAAGCCTAGATTCGGAAAGGACATTCATTTGTATGTTGATACACTTGATACACTTTGATTCTTTGCGAAATACTTCTGTTTCTCAAAGTAACCGAAAAAAGGCATTTTATGAGGGAGAAGATGCCTAGCCATTATTATATTCTAGGCAAAACATTTTGGTGAAAATGAGGTCCTTATGAATTTTTCGAAAGTTAAATCGGCGCTTGCCCTTACTGCAGCCCTGCTTGCCGCTCCGGCACTCGCGCAGAACGTGCTGACCAACGGCGACCTGTCGTATGGCGATGGCGGCTGGTACATTTGGAACAACCCGGACGGCCCGGCCAAGTACGAATCGAAGCTTGGTGAAATGGGACTCGGTGTCGATGGTAGCGAAGGCGTCAAGCTCACGGTGACAGAACTTCCGAACCCTTCGTGGGGCTTGCAGTTGCAGCCGCCCAAGTGGCTCGCCGATTCTGCCTACTACACGCTCACGTTCAAGGCGAAGGGCAACATGCCCATCAACGCGATTGTGCAGGGCGGCCCTCCCGACTGGCGCCAGAAGGAAAGTGCATCCTTCATGCTCACCAATGAGTGGAAGACCTACTCCATGGTGTTCCTTGCCGACCAGAAGGGCTACGGGCTCAACAATGTCACGTTCCATGTGGGCCTTGCCAAGGGCTGGCTGCAGATGGACGACGTGGAAATCGAGAAGGTGGAAGGCCTCGACGACATGACTTGGTACAACAATTCCGCCGCCCGCATCGACAGCCTGCGCAAGAAGGACTTTACGCTCAAGGCCGCCCCCGGTGCCCAGGTGAAGGTGGAACTCATGCGCCATGCATTCCCCTTCGGAACGGCCCTCGCACTTTACCCCAGCAAGGACAGTATCGAGACCTGGTATAGGAAGACCGCCAATAAGTACTTCTGGTACGGCGTGCCCGAGAACCAGTTCAAGTGGCCGGAATACGAACCCAAGAAGGGCAAGATCCGCCGCGACGAATTCAAGCAGTACCTCGACTACGTTGACGCCTACAAGTGGGGCTTCCGTGCGCATACGCTCGTGTGGGGCCATCAGGGATACGGCTTCGACAAGCATTTCAGTAACCAGGGCAGCTGCAAGGACATCTCGAACAAGATCAAGGCCCGTATCGACCGTGACCTCAAGGAATACAAGGGCCGCATCAAGGAATACGACGTGTGGAACGAGGCTTTCCATGAGCCGTTCATCTTCAACAAGTGCGGTTGGGATCTGCTGGACTCCGCTCACGTGTGGGCGCATCGCGCCGACCCCGATGCCCGCCTGTTCATCAACGAGTACAACGTGGTGTCCGCCGGCGAAACTGAACGCCTCTACGACATTGTGAAGGGAATGCTCGACCGCAAGGTGCCCGTACACGGCATCGGCGTGCAGTGCCACTTCGGCGACCGCCAGCTGAACCCGAACTTCATCAAGCAGCGCCTCGACAGGCTCGGCTCCCTCGGGCTCCCCATCAAGATTACCGAACTCGACTTCGGTGACTGGCAGAAGGGCATGTACTTCGGCGAAGACGAACAGGCCAAGCGCTACGAGATGGTTCTGCGCATCGCGTTTAGCCACCCGGCAGTAGAAGGCATCTTGCTGTGGGGCTTCTGGGATGGCCGCCACTGGGTCAAGAACGGCGGTATCGTTGCCATGGATGGCCGCGAGAAGCCTGCCGGCAAGCTCATCTACGACTTGTGGCATAAGGTGTGGACCACCAACGGAACGTTCAAGGCCGACGAAAAGGGCGAAGTGAAGTTCCGCGGTTACCCCGGCAAGTACAAGGTAACCATCGACGGCAAGAGCGAGACGGTCGAACTGAAATAAAATTATATTTCCCGGTATGAAAAAATCCATACCGGGTATTTTGTGTCTGCTCGCCATGCCCTGCTGCATCCTCATTTTCGTGAAGGTGCAGGCCTTGTCGGGCGACCTGCTGGCGCTCCTTGCCGCAGTGCTTTTCTATATCGCCGTCATTGTCGTATGTGCGCTCGTGTTCAACAAGCCAGACCCGCGCAACGTGAAGATGGAGCACCCGATGATAAAGGAAGATACGGAGAACAAATAATGTCTATCGAAGATCGTTCCACGCTAGTCTTTGCGACTGGGGTAGGCCGCGTTAAGGAAGAAAAACCGAAAGCCGAACGCCCGCAGGGCGACGGCGTTGTCCGCATCCAGTTGAAGCGCCTCGGAGGCGGAAAGATGGCCAGTGTCGTCACGGGAGTCCCGCTCGACGAGGACGAGCTCAAGGATCTGGCCCGCGTGCTCAAGCAGAAGTGCGGGGTAGGTGGGTCCGTAAAGGACTTCAATATCGAAATTCAGGGCGATAAACGTAACATTTTGAAAACAGAACTCGAGAAGAAAGGCTATACCGTCAAATTATCGGGCGGTTAACAGTCCAATTTCCGCCCTCTTTTTTGAAAACTTGTCTATATTTATTTCGGAATAGGAAAAATCAAATGAAAAGACCTCTGAACAAAGCCTTTTTTATGCTTGCCGCGGCTGTTGGTGTAGCCGGAGCGCAGGAACTTTCCCCGAAATATTTTGACTGCTGGATGGAGAATGTCGCCCACGTAGACGCCTCCGAAATACAACGCTTGGGTATCAAGACATACGGTGACGCCTGGATTTGCGGCTGTTTCAATGTGGAAGAGACGGAAGGCGTCGACTGGCAGGAAGGCGAAATCCTCACGAAGGTGAACAAGGTCTGGGACTTGCCCCAGTTCGAGATTCTCCCGTGCCGTGCGAAGGACTGTAGCGACACGAGCGAGACCTACGCCAAGAGCCTCGACCTCTGCGTCGACCACCTGAACAACACCGGATTTACGCTCGCCGACTTCAAGGAAGACGGGGGCAAGGTCCATGACGCCATCGCACAGAAGTTCGTCGACGCAAAGGATTCCAAGAAAAAACCGAAAAAGGACGACAGCGACCTGACCGACTTCGGAAAGTACTTCGAGGCACACAAGGCCAAGGCCGACAGTATTCTCTGCTTTTTCCAGTACCACGAACGTCCGGGGACGGACCGCTTCTTGGAATGGGACAAGAAGGGCGTGTTCAGCATCTCGGGCCTCCCCGAAAAGCTTTTGCCCGAATCCATAGGCAGTTTCCCCGACTTCAGTGACGTTCGCTGCAAGGACGGCAACACATGGACCGGGTTCCTCGTGAACGGCTATGTCGAAAATGTGATGAATGTCGATGAAGAAGGCAAGTTCCACGGCCACACGATTGGCTACGGTAACGACCTTACGCTCCCTGTCCGCCAGGGCAAGGACTTCGGCAAGGAACTCTACACGGTCGACTATGTCCACGGAGTCAGGAACGGCACTGCCAAGTTCTACCGCTACAGCGCTATGGACAACATCGGCGTGACCGACAAGAAGAAAAAGAAGAAACTCGAGAAATACTACTTCCTCCACCTCGAAGTCCCGTACCGCAAGGGCGCCGTGCACGGCATGGTGAACATGTTCTCGCACAAGGGATTCCTGATGGCCGAAATCCCGTACTGGGATAACGAAATCCACGGGCGTGTCGTAGTACACTATCCGTTTGTCGAAGACGTGAAGGCCATCGAGGCCGCCGACAAGAAGGAAATGAAGCGCATCTCCAAAATCAAGAAGAAGAAGGACAAGGAAGCAGCACTGGAAGCCTTCAAGCAGATGAAGGAAGAGCGCGAGAAGAACAAGCCCAAGGACAAGATTACGATTGATTTCAAGAAGGGCAAGCTCAACGGCCCGAACGATCTCGGCTACTCCTTTGGCAACTACCGCGACGGCAAACTCGACGGCAAGTACATGACGTTTACCGTGAAGGAAACCTGCTACGAGTGGATTCCCGTAAACGGCCAGGAAGGCCTCGATTCCACGACCACGAACAAGGTCTGCCTTACCGAGAAGCAGGACAAGAAGAGCTGGGGCACGTTCCGCAATGGCGAACTCCAGGGACTCATCGAATGCGCGAACGGCATCAAGGGCAAGGAGAACGTGGACTGCGACCACGCTTACTAGGCTGCATGCACCTCGATGACAAATCGGGCGCTTTTAGTTATATTTGTCGCGAACTTGAAGACCGCAAGGTCTAAAGGTTGCATGCCTGGATAGTTTAACAGGATAAAACGCGTCCCTCCTAAGGATGAGCTCCGCGTTCGAGTCGCGGTCCGGGTATTACGCTGGTGGATAACTCCGCCAGCGTTTCTTTTTTTGCTTTGTCACCCCCGCCCATTCGGCATGCTCAGGGCAGGCTCCGGCGGGGGTCTCCCTTATAATTTTGTAATTTTACATTGTGAATAAGAAGTACGTTGCAATTGTTGTTTTGTTCGGGATCCTGCTCCTGTTGCCGTTTACGGTGCAAGCGGTTGCGGACCTGCAAGGCGAGAAACGTTTTGTCTCGCTCGACATTTTCAAGGACGTTGTCTACACGCCGTTCGTGCGCGAATCGAAAATGGCGGCGGGAGCAGCCAAGCTGGACAGTGCCTGGCGCAGTGCACGTGAATCCATCGCTGCGGGTACAGAAGCGGGCGAGGCTCTTGAACCGGTCATCGGTGCACTTTCGGATCTGGAGGCGGTCGCGCTGACCGTGAATACGTATGCGCAACTCGATACGGCAGAAGCGGACTACAAACTGCTCAAGCAAGCTGACACATTGCTTGCCTCGCTCGAGGACGAACCTGAAAGTTTCAAAGTTGTCGATTCGACCCTCAAGGCGGTGATTGGCAAGTTCGGACAATTCTCGCTGATGCGCGCATTCCTTGCGGTCAAGCATTACGGCGTATGGACAAGTCGCTACCTGCGAGCATTCGAGAAGAAGGTAGAAGACGAGAATGCGCTCGTGCTCGCAGTGCGCCCGCGTTACCAGCTTGCGGTATGGAACATCTTCAACGATCCAGGCGAGAAAGTCGTGCTCGGGAACGGTGATGGGCGCTGGCTCTTCTACCGACAAGACGTGGAATTTCTGGTACAGCCATCCCCGCTGGATATACGCAGTGCTAAACTCGACAATCCGATAACTGCCATCACAAAGTTCCGTGACCAGCTCAAGGCTAAGGGCGTGGAACTCCTTGTGGTGATTACTCCGGGCAAGCCGAGCGTTTACCCGGAAAGGCTTACTGGCTCGATTCAGGCATTGGACGGCGCGGATGCATCTCGGAGCACGACTGCCGCCGGTCATGGCAAGGCGATTCTCGATTCTCTCTCTCGCCTCGGGCTCAATACGGTAGATTTGTACACGCCGCTCTTGGCCGCGAAGAAGGACGATGCAACTCTCGGGCCGCTCTACCTGAACGATGACACGCACTGGACTCCGCGCGGAGCAGAACTTGCTGCGGATATTGTTGCGCAGAAGGTCCGTGAAATGGCGGATGCGGGTATCGTGGATATCGGTGAAAAATCGATTGAATATGTAGCAAGCGATTCTATTGCCGACCGCATGGGCGATATCGGCGAGATGAGCGGGCTCAACAAGTTCAACGTGTTCAAGGTGCAGCAGGTGACGGGGCATGTTGTTTCACAGCAGGAGGTCTCTGAACATGCCGAGCCTCCCGCAGATTCCCTGTCGGACTCTACGGTTGTTTTCGACACGACGCGCACTCCTTTCAAAGATGACTTCCGCAAGGCAAAGATTTTGATTCTCGGTGATAGTTTCAGCCGCATTTACCAGACGGATTCGCCGGTGAACGCCGGCTGGATTGCGCATTTTGCTAAGGAGATGGGCCGGCCTGTCGCAAGCATCGTGAGCGACGGCGGCGCTTCGACATTGGTGCGCGAGAAACTCGCCCGCAAGGCAGGTGTGCTCAAAGGCAAGAAACTTTTGATCTGGGAATTTGTGGAACGAGACCTCCGCTTCGGTGCGGAAGGCTGGAAAGAGGTAAATTTCTAATGGCAAGGCATGGAACCCCCACTCCGGGGCAGGCAATTCTGGAAGGTATCGAATGGCTCAAGATGGACAAGGCCGAATTTGCGCGCCGTCTGGGGGTATCGATGGAAACACTCGAAGGCCTGATTGCAGGGACCGTCGAGATTACGCTCGAACTTGCTTCTGCCCTCGAATCCGTGACGGGCAGCCCCGCCGCCTACTGGCGCATGCTGGCAAGCAAGGCAAAGAAAAATAACAACTAATGACCAGTGACCAACTATGAATATTACTGAAGCAGTTTCTTGTATGTGCGACCTCGCGAAGGGCGAGGCGGAACAGTTCGATGTCATAGCATCCAACACGCATTCGGAAGGCCTTTCCGTTTTCCAGGGGCAAGTGCAGAATACCGAAATTTCTGATTCCGTCGGGGTCGGCATCCGCGTTATCAAGGATGGCCATCCGGGCTACGCGCATACCGAACGCCTCACGAAGGAATCCCTGCAGCAGACCCTCAAGGACGCGCTTTCGCACACGGCCTGGACCGAGATGGTGGACATCGAACTGCCAGCTCCGGCAAAGGTGCCGGCGGGCCAGCCGAACTACAATCCGGCTCTCGAAAGCCTGGACCTTGCAAAGATGAAGGATTTCTGCATTGAACTCGAGAAGGCGACCTTCGCGAAATCAAAAGAAATCGTGAACATCCCGTACCTCGGTGCCGATACGGACCACAACACTTTTGTGGTTGCTAACAGCAAGGGCGCATTTTATGAAGTTCGCTCGAATGCCGCTTCTGCGGGCGTCGGCGCGGTAGCGAGTCGCGACGGAATCACGAAACTCGGCAATTTCGTGAAGTCGGGACGCGACTGGGACAAGTTCAGCATCGACGAGATCGCAACACGCGCGGCCACGTATGCAACGGAACTCTTTGGCGCGAAAAAGATTGAAGGCGGCAACATTCCCGTAGTGCTTTCGGAGCGCATTTCTGCGCGGTTCCTGAGCATGTACGAGGCACCCTTCTTTGCAGAGACCATGCAGAAGGGGCTTTCTCGCCTTGCCGGCAAGGAAGGCGAGATGGTTGCCTCTCCGGCGTTCTCCCTCTGGAACGACCCGCAGGGCGAAGCCTTCCAGCATGTGACCTACGTCGATTCCGAAGGTGTGCCTGCGGACCGCGTGAAGGTTGTCGATGGCGGACGCTTTACTTCGGCGCTCTACAACCTGGAGACGGCTTCCAAGGCGGGTTGCAAGTCTACCGGGAACGGAGCCCGCGGTTTCGGCAGCAAGATGACGACATCGTTCCACAACGTGCTCGTGCCTGCTGGTGAGCGGGGAACGATGGACCTTCTCAAGTTGTTCCCCAAGTGCCTCTTCGTTGTGCGCCTAGAAGGCAATTCCGGCTGCAATGCGGTCTCGGGCGAACTCAGCATCGGAGCTCACGGCTTCTGGTGCGAGAACGGCGTTATCCAGCATCCGGTGGACGGCGTGACCCTCAGCGGGAACTTCTTCGACATCATCAAGAACATTGTCGCCGTCGGAAACGAATACTACAATCCGTTCTCCAGCTACCAGGTGCCCGCGCTCGCCATCAGCGAACTTGCGGTGAGCAACTAAGTAGTTTATCTGGAATAGAGAAAGCCCCGCCGTCGGCGGGCTTTTTTCATTTGCAATTTGGTGAAAAATGAGTTTCTTACAGACTAAATGTGTGGGGGTGCGAATTTAGTCCGTAAAATTTTACTTTATACGTAGTGCTTTGGGTCGTTTTAGGGCGCATTGAGGGTGAAAAATGCTTAAAATGGCGTGTTTGGGCGCCTATTGGTGCAATTTTACGTCATTTCATGTTTAGTTTGTATGTAAAATTACGGACTAAATGATGCCAGGTGGTGATTTAGTCTGTTCTTTTGCAAAAAAAAACCGGATTTGAATCCGGGGCCTTTTAAGTTCAAGAAGATCCCCGCCTTCGCGGGGATGACAAATTAGGGATTAACCCTGAACCTGCGGAAGCTGGGCGAGGCTCTTGGCGATGTCTTCATCGGTGGGGATGTAGTCGCTCATTTCGCCGTCGTTGAACTTCTGGTAGGCAACCATGTCGAAGTAACCCGTGCCGGTGAGGCCGAACACGATGTTCTTCGCCTGGCCAGATTCCTTGCACTTGAGGGCTTCGTCGATCGTCGCGCGGATGGCGTGGCTGGATTCTGGAGCCGGGAGGATGCCTTCGGTCTGAGCGAAGAGCTTGGCGGCTTCGAACACCTTCGTCTGCTCGACGGACGTTGCACGAATCACCTTCTGGTCGTAGAGTTCAGAAAGGATGGTGCTCATGCCGTGGTAGCGCAGGCCGCCAGCATGGTTGGCAGACGGGATGAAGCTGGAACCCAGCGTGTACATCTTGGCGAGCGGGCAGACCTTGCCGGTATCGCAGAAGTCGTAGGCGTACTTACCGCGAGTGAAGCTCGGGCAGCTTGCTGGTTCCACAGCGAGAATATCGTAGTCAGCTTCGCCACGGAGCTTTTCGCCGACGAACGGGCTCACGAGACCACCGAGGTTAGAACCACCGCCGGCGCAACCGATGATGAGGTCGGCTTTCACGCCGAGCTTGTCGAGGGCGGCCTTGGTTTCGAGACCGATGACGGACTGGTGGAGGAGCACCTGGTTCAGCACGGAACCGAGAACGTAGCGGTAACCCGGTTGCTTCACGGCGGCTTCCACGGCTTCAGAAATGGCGCAGCCAAGGCTACCCGTGGTGCCCGGGAATTCAGCGTTGATCTTCTTGCCGATGTCGGTGGTCATGGAAGGCGACGGAGTCACGGAGGCACCGTAGGTGCGCATCACTTCGCGGCGGAACGGCTTCTGCTCATAGGAGACCTTCACCATGTAGACCTGGCAGTCCAGTCCGAAGAAGGCGGTGGACATCGAAAGGGCCGTGCCCCACTGGCCGGCACCCGTTTCGGTGGTCACGCCCTTGAGACCCTGCTTCTTGGCGTAGTAGGCCTGAGCGATGGCGGAGTTCAGCTTGTGGGAGCCCGAGGTGTTGTTGCCTTCGAACTTGTAGTAGATGTGTGCCGGAGTGCCGAGCGCCTGTTCCAGGAAGTAGGCGCGGACGAGCGGGGAGGGGCGGTACATCTTGTAGAAAGTCAGGATGTCTTCGGGAATTTCGAAGTAGGCGGTATCGTTGTCGAGTTCCTGCTTGATGAGTTCGTCGCAGAACACGGGCTGCAGGTCTTCGAAGGTCACCGGCTTGCCGGTACCCGGGTTCAGGAGCGGCGCGGGCTTCTTCTTCATGTCGGCACGCACGTTGTACCATGCCTTCGGGAGTTCGTTTTCGTCGAGGTAAGTCTTGACCGGACCATCAAGCTTGAGCGAGTTTCTCATATGTGTTCCTTTTTTGGGATTTTAACGCACCAAATATACCTTAAAAAGGACTGATGATACGATATGTTTGCAAAAAAGTATCGCCTATTTGGGGTTTTGCGGCTTCTCGCGACTGGGGCTGTTGACATTTGAAAAAAATAAATTATCTTGAATAAATACAGCTTTATCCATTTTCGCATTCACAGGTACGATTTATGGCAATTGATCACAGACTCTTTTCGGGACAGTGCTCCTCCATCGGCGAGGACAAAATCGAACACTCCCTCTCGGCTACGGCTAAGGTAATGCCGCTCCATCCGGGCAACAGGCGCCCGAGCGTGCACCGCGCACCCAAGAAGGCCGCAAATAAAACGTAAAGCCCGCTTGCGCAGGCTTTTGAAATAGGGGCGTCGGAACCTGATTAGGGTCCGCGGTTAAGGCTTGTGCTTAGAACAAACTCGGTGGCGGGTTGTTGTCGTCCAGTCCGGCCAAATTGCGGTCGGCATCGGACATCGCATTCGGCGGAAGGTTGTCGAGCGGGTCTTCCGGTTCTACAATCAGGTTGTAGTAAACGTTGTTCTTGAGTTCGTCTTCGATGTAGAAGAGCGTACCACCCATGGCGGACCCACAACCGGCACATGCGCCCTGGTAGCGGATCTTGAGGCGGTTGTCTTCGGTGAGGTCGAGAATCTCTACGTCGCCGCCGTCGCCCTGCAGCATGCCGCGTACGGACTGGTGGAGCCAGGCCTCGATTTTCTCGATTTTCTGCGGTTTGGTCATCGCGTTCCATTCGGCATCCGCTTCCGCACGGCCTTCGGCGGTCTGCGTGCGGTACTTGATGCGGTCCATTTTTTCGCGCACAAGAATCGCCGTGCCCTTCTTTTCGGGGTAGGCCTGCGCAACGGCCTCGATAAGCTGCTGCATCTGCGAAATTTCGGGCGCATTTTCCGGAATGGCCCTTACGTCGGGCGTATCGCGGAGGCTTTCCTCGATGCTCACTGCAGTAATGGAGCACGCCTCGTCGATGGTCTTCTGCTGAATCATCTTGCAGAACGTGTCGGCAAGTGCGGTGAATATGGGGCCACCGTAGGTAAAGAACCTCGTCTCAAGAATCTTGTCGCATTCCGGGTCTATCATCAGGTAGACCTTCAGGCTCGAGACCTTCACGTCTACAAGCGCAAGTCCCTTCTCGTCGGCTTCAATCTGGAATATGGCCCCGCGGTATTTCGGGGCCTTAGCAATCTCCTGCACTTTCTGGGAGAGGTTGGCGCACAATTCTTCACTCATGGTAGGGCCAAATTTAGAAAATTCGGAGTTCCTATTGCACGTCAACCGTCACTTTGTACATGGCTTTCCCGCGATGGCTCGAAAGCTTGTTCGCCGGGGCCGTGTTGACCTTGATATTCTTCTTGGTCACACCCTTCTGCTGCTGCAGGACCTTGAGCAAATCCTGGTTACGCTGTTCGGCGAGGGCAGAAATCTCCTTGCGGAGTTCCTTCTGATCAACGGAGCCGCTCTCCTTGAGGAAAGCCTGGAACCCTTCGTCGCTATCCTTCATTTCGGCAATGGCTCGCTCGTCGAGCTCGGTGAGTTTTTCCTTGCCCTGAGACTTCTTGTAGTATTCCGTCTTGAGCTTGATGGTCTTGTAGGCTTCGACCGTCTTGCGCGGGCTGTAGTACTGCGTAAAGATGAGCTTTAGGTTCTTGTCCTTTGCCAGGGCCTCGGTCATCTTCGTGGCCTTCGCGTACTGCTCGCTCGTAAACTTCGCGCTTGTCGCATCGATAACGACTTCATCGTTCTTGCCAAGGTCGATACCGATGGCGCCCGCTCCGGTGGAGGCGAGGTTGCCAACAATCTTGAGCGGAGAGAGGGCAACCTTGATCAGCAAGTTCGAAACCGTCGTCCAGATGATTTTCCCAATAGAGAACTTCGGGTCCTTCATGTTACCGTGGACCGGGACATCGAACTCAATCTTGTCGTCCTTGTCCTTCAAAATATAGAGGCCAACCTTCATCGGGACCATGAATTCCGGATCGGAATCCGGGTCCTTGTCACCGACATCGATATTGTAGATATCGATGATGTTCTTGCTATCGAGCTCGAAGTTGTTTATCTTGTTCTCGCTCGCGAAGGCAAGCGTACCCGCACTGATCGGATAGCCGGTAAAGTGATGGCTGTAGTTGCTGAAATGCTTGAGGGCGAGGTTCTTCACGCTCACATAGGCATCCATCGTGCCGATATCGTTGAGCGCGCCCTTGTACTTCACGGCAACGCTTCCGCCTTCGGGGAACGATGCATTGACATTGATTGTGCAGGGAGTGTCGAAGTTGATGTTCGAGCCCTTCACGGTAATCGCCCTGACCGTGTAGTTGAACGGCTTGGTGATGGAATGGTCGGTCGCGCTCGCCGTGGTGTTCTGCACCAGGAGCCTGTCAATTTTTGCCTTGAGAGGCTTGGCAGCCTTCTTCTCAGCGGGTTCCTCGGCGTTCTTCGCCTCGGCTGCCGCAGCATCCGTCGAATCGCCAAGTACAAGCTGTTGGTCGGCAGCAAGCTGGGCGCTATCCGGTTCGTCGGCAGAACCCTTCCTGAGGAGCACATCGATATTCGTCTTGCCATTCTTGTAGAGGTCCAGATGCGCAAAGGCTCCATCTACGACTACGGAATCGATGCGGAATTCGTTCTTGTCGATATTGGCACTCGCGATGCCCACACCCACGTGCTTCACGCCAAGCTTTCTACCGCTATTCTCCGTCAGTTCGATATCGTCAACCGAGACCGTTCCCTTGACATTCGAGGCAAGGACTTCGTTCAGGTTGCCCTCGACATCCATCGCAACGGAAAGCGAACCCGAGAAATCCTTGTAGTTGATAAATTCGTTCAGGTAGGGCTTACCGCAGGCAAGCGCGAATTTGCGCAGGTCGATACCCACATGGAAATCATTTGTGGCGGCATTCGCCTGCACATTCACGTTCAGGTCACCGCCGTCAGCGAACTTGAAGCTCACGCCCACATCCGTCTGCTTGTTGCTCAGGTACACCGCCGGAATGCTGACCGAGAAATCCTGAAGCTGGATCTTGGAACCAATCTTCGTGTCCTGGTAAATGATGTTGCCCTTTTCAAATACGATGTTCTCGACAGAGATATTGAAGGGGAGGCCCTCGGCAATTTCTGCCGCGTTCACCATGCCCGTAGAATCAGCCGCAGCAGACTTGGCCACACTGTCGGCAACTGCTAGAGAATCAACCGATGTCGAATCGCCCTTCGCGAGGAACTCCAAGATATCGGTGAAGTTGAAACGGTCTTCGTGCTGCAGCACTCGGGCATACAGTCCCTTCAGGTAGATTTCGCTCACGGCAGCCGTACCCGTAAGCAGCCTCATCGGGTCTACGTTCACGCGGAACTTCTCGAAAGCGACAAACGGAGTCTCGCCGTCTTTCTCGTACACGGCAAGGCTGTCGATATCAAGCGTGAACGAGAACGGATTAAGCGAGATATTCGCTATGTCGGTCTTGCGCCCGATCAGTTCTTCGGAGTTGTTGACGATATAGTTCCTGGCAATTATCGGCGTCACCTTGAGGCCGACAAAAACGAGAACTACGATGGAGGCGATGACTATTCCGGTAATTATGAGGGCTTTTTTCATAATACCGAAAATAATAGAAAAAGTCTTTTTTTATGGCTTGTTAATTTCTCTGTACAGAATCCGATGCAGGTGCCACCGGCGCCGTTGCAGAAGCCTTTGCCGAGTCCACCTTGACGGTATCCTGCGGTTCGACCCTAGGTTCGGATTTCACTTCGGGCATCTTCTGCAATTCAACTAAGTCTATGACAGGATTGTCCTTCGCCTCATCGGCAAGGGAACGTATCTTCGAGAAATAGGTGGAATCCTCGTCCGAGAAGGGAGTGGCACCCGCCAGATCGATGAACGAATTTATATAGGCAAGCCACTCGCGGAGCCAGCTCTTGCGGAACTCACGGTTAAACAGCCATGCATCGGCAATATACTGACGATTGTAAGCGATATCTGCAGTGAGAATGACCGGCGATTCACCCGAAAGCGTCCGGAAAATCCGCTTCGCCCTGCGGGTGGCGGGAGCCGCCGTCACAATCAGGACCGTATCCGCCCTATGCTTCTTGAGCCAGGGGATAATCGTACAGGCTTCGCCGAGCGTGGAGGGGGAGTCATGACGAACGACAAATACGGTCGCGGGATCGAACTTGCCAAGCCGCATGAAGTCCTCGGCATAAAAATCGACATTACTCCTGTCGCGATAAACCCTGCGCCCGAGAATCAGCACGGAATCCACCTTGCCCTGACTCAGCAAGTCGGCAACGAAGTCGTTACGCTCCAGGTTCGCCGATTGTCCATCGAGAATCACGGCCCAGGTGGCATGTTCGAATTCGTCGTCTACAACAAGCCACTTGCCACTCTTGGTGACGGCTACGTAAAGGAGTGCCATGCAACATACGACAATGGCCGCGGCTGTGCCCCAGAATTTCTTGCGTCCCTTGCGCGGGTTCTTGTCATTCATCAGAATCTTGGACATCTCTTCACTCCTTGGTTATGCCTTCCGGTAAAGGACGGCGTTTTCTCCGTCGGAATAGTATTTTTCGCGTTTCGCGTACGCTTCGAATCCATGCTTCTCGTAGAAGCGGCGCGCCTTTTCGTTTCCTTCGCGCACCTCGAGGAACATTCGGTCTCCGCTTGCAAAATCAAGCCTCGAGAGCCCCTCGTTCAGGAGGGCAGAACCGATTCCTGTGCGCTGCTGCTCGGGGCTTGCGGCGATGCTCAGGAGTTCGGAATCCGGACCCATCAGGTGGAATACGGCGTAGCCATCGATTCTGTTATTTTGTTCAAAAACAACGCACAGCGCATAACTTGCGTGTATTTCGGCGAGGAACTGCCGTTCGTTCCATTCCTGGAATGCGAGCGCATTCTGTATCGCAAAAACTTGCGGGAGGTCGGATTCCTTCATTTTGCGAATAGACATATCCTTTCGACCTGTCCTAGTTCCGGGCCTTTTGTCAGGCCTTGAGTTTCTCAAAATACGAGGGCTGTATGTAATTCGCCTCTTGTATGAGCGACGGCTTGACGCTGTCGAACAGCGGAGCCCAGCGGTCAAGGGGGAGGCCCGTATCACGCATCATGCTTGCCCCGAGTTTTTCGAACACGGCCTTGAGGGCTTCGTCTGCAAGGGCTGCATCATCTGCGACTACAGTCTTGACGCAGGCCTTTTCGAGGAGTTCGATTACTTCGGGCGTTTCGATGAACTTTTCTTCGCCGTTGAGCCTCAGGTACCAGAACCCAGTGCGGGCACGGATAACGACTGCAGCCACGGCGCTTTCCGCTCCGGCGAAGCATTGCAGTGCCTGCAACGTGGTAACCCCGTAAAGGTCGCGCTTGCCGCTAAAGCAGAGCCCCTGGCAGAACGCCACTCCGGTGCGGAGGCCGCTGAACGAGCCCGGCCCAAGCGTTACCATCACACGCTTCACGTCATCGAGTGTCGCGCCCACGCGCTTCAGGAGCGTGTCGAGCGATTCCCCGAGAATTTCCCCGCGGGCTTCCGTGTTCACGATTTCTTCGTAAACGCGTGCACCGTCGGGCGCATTGCCTGCGACCGCCATCGAGATTCCCTTTCGGGAAGTATCTACGTATAAATCAATCGTCATCTCTTGATTGCGATGCTCTTGTCAATAATCATGTCGATGAGCTGGCTATACGTGATGCCGTTGCAGGCTGCCTGCTGCGGCAAGAGCGAAGTCGGAGTCATGCCCGGGAGCGTGTTCGTCTCGATGGCGAAGAGTTCACCATCCTTCGTGATACGCACGTCTGTACGGCTGTAGCCTGCGCCACCGAGGGCGTAGTGGGCGTTCTTCACGAGTTCCTGGATGCGCTTGGTCAGGTCTTCCGGGAATTCCGCCGGCGTCACTTCCTTGCATTCGCCGTTGTACTTGGCTTCGAAGTCGAAGTATTCACGCGTCGTCATGCGCATCTCGGTGGGCGGAAGCGGCTTTTCGCCTTCGATGTAGCCGCAGCTCGCTTCGCCGCCGGCAATGAATTTTTCGCAGAGAAGGCGGTTGGAATCCTTGAACAGGTCCTGCACAATCTTGCCGGCCTCGTCCATGTCCTTAGCGATACCGATACCGATGGAAGAACCGCCCAGCGGGTCCTTGATTACGAGCGGGAACCCGAGTTCGTCGGCGACGCTCACGAGCGTATCGCCCGTAAAGTCGTGCTTCCAGATCACGCGGTACGGCGGGGTCGGGATGCCGTTTGCGCGGTAGATTTCCTTGGACTTGACCTTGTCCATCGCAAGTGCCGAGGCAAGGAGCCCACAACCCGTATACGGGATACCCCAGTTTTCGAGCAGGGCCTGAATGTGGCCATCTTCGCCCCATTTGCCGTGGAGGGCCAAAAATGCGATGTCGGCGGCCGGGAGTTCGGAGAGGGCGGGAGACTTCTTGGTGCAGGCGGCCGAGCCTTCGAGGCTACGGAAGTAGTTGACCGAGAAGTTGTCCTTTTGGTACGGGGAAAGTTCGCGGGCGGACCAGTGCCAGGTGCCGTCCTTGTCGATAAGAACCGGGTGGATATTGTAGCGTTCCGGGTTCATGGCGCGGACAACACCGGTGCCACTCACTACGGAAACATCGTGTTCGGTGGACGGGCCACCCATCAGGACCAATACGCGTAAGCGGGACATAAAAACCTCTTTGTGAAACTTATGCTTGAATTATAGTAAAAACGCCGGTACGAGGCCGACGCCAAGGAACCATATTGAGGATTGTTTATTGTGAAAATTGTAGTTTATAAAGTAACGGGTGATACGATGAAGACTGGGTTCATAATGCTGTTGATGAAGCCGTCGAACGGAATATTTTCATGCGATGAATTGTCGCTTCCCCTTACCAGCGTCACACCGCAGCCTTGCGAAGCAAGGCAAGAGTGTCCACTACCTCTCCTTACCACCATTTTCCCTGGGGTGGTATTGCCGGTGTTCCTGCTTGATGAATTCTTTGTCGATGTGCGTATATATTTGCGTGGTGCTGATGTCTGCATGCCCGAGGAGTTCCTGCAGCACACGTAGGTCCATACCCGCCTCCAGGCAATGTGTGGCAAAACTATGCCGGAAGGTATGCGGCGAAACGTCCTTAGAAAGGTGAGCCGTGTGCTGTTGCACAATCTTCCATGCCCCCATGCGGCTCATGGGCTTGCCCTTGGAGTTTAAAATTACGTTGTCTGTAGTCGGATGGGTGAGGGGACGCCCCTCTTCAATCCATGCCCGCAAGTTTTCCTTAGCCTTGCTCCCGAGGGGCACTAGGCGCTGCTTGTTGCCCTTGCCGATAGGCGTGAGCCATTCGTTGTCGATGTCGACTTGGGAAAGCTTTATCGTGAGGACCTCGGACACGCGCAGCCCCGCGCTGTACATGAGTTCGAACAATGCGGTATCGCGCAGCGGGTTCTTTCCGTTGGCGGCGCTCTCGAAAACGCTGTCCACCTCCTCACGGGTCAGGTACTGCGGCAGGTAGTGCCCGAGCTTCGGGCCGGCAAGCATCGATTCCGTACTGAAGTCGTATTCGCCAATATTCTGCATGTACTTCAGGAATCCGCGCAGGCTCGAAAAATGCCTTGCGACAGACGTGGGGGAGTATTCCTCCTGCCCGGCGGTAATCGTCAGGAACTCGTCCAGTTTTTCTGGAGTCAGTTCCTTCAGGTCAATCCCGTTCTCGTCGAGCCAGCCGACAAAATGCCGCAGGTCTTCCTGGTAGCTCTGGATAGTCTTTGGGGAAAGGTTCCTTTCCACCCCCAAAAAAGCCAAGTAGGCATCCATGCGATCCAAATTGAGGCTCATATATTGGAAATATAGATATAATCGCTCCTCCCGCATACTTTTTTCACTTTTTCTTAAAAAAAAGAAAATAAATCCCCTTGACAGACGTCAAATACTATTCTATAATTGACCCCGTCCAAGCGACAATGGATGATTAGCTCAGTTGGTAGAGCAGCTGACTCTTAATCAGCGGGTCGCAGGTTCGACCCCTGCATCATCCACGAAAACCGTCTCACCCCGAGGCGGTTTTTTTTATAAATTTGCCTTTTCCGCGTAAAAAAAGCGTTTTGTGAAGTTCGTCATTTAGTAACGGCAAGCACATACGGAATGTAGACAAATTTGCTATTTTTTTCTAACGTTGTGACGTGCGATAGTGAATGGGGAAAGTATATTTTGTATAATATAAGGGTTTGATATGAAAGTTGTTTTGCCAGTAGCAGGAAATGGTTTACGCCTTCGTCCTTACACGGAGGATCGTCCCAAGTGCCTTTTGCCCTTGGCCGGCAAGACAATTCTTGACTGGATCGTCGAAGACGCCGCCGTCCTCAAGCCCACGGAAACTGTTTTCATTACCGGCTACAAGGCCGAAAAAGTCGATGAGTACCTGAAGACCAAGCCCGAATGGGGGGCAGTGCGCACGGTGCTGCAGTCCAACCCACAGGGCCTTGGCGAAGCCATCAGCCTCTCGCTCCCTTACGTGAACGACGACGAGCCGCTCCTGATTATCCTCGGCGACACCCTTTTCGAAGCCGACCTCTCCATTCTGAACAACGCCCAGGAAAACATCCTATACACGTACAAGGTCGAAGACCCTAAGCGTTTTGGCGTGGCCGTAATGGGTGAAAACGGCTACATCAGCCGCCTTGTCGAGAAGCCGCAGGAATTCGTCTCGGACGAGGCCATTGTCGGCATCTACTATATCAAGGACGTGAAGGCCCTGAAAGCGGCCCTCAAGCAGCTCATGGATAACGACATCCGCACGAAGGGTGAATTCCAGCTGACCGACGCCCTCGAGATGATGATTGAACAGGGCTGCAAGTTTAAGACCGCACCCGTTTCGCGCTGGCTCGACTGTGGCCTTGTGGAAACCCTCCTCGAAACGAACGCCCACGTGCTCAAGCGCAACGACAACTCCAAGGACTTTAATGTCCCGGGCGTTGAAATCATTCCGCCTTGCTTTATCGGCAAGAACGCCAAGATCCACGCAAGCAAGATTGGCCCGTTCGTTTCCATCGGTGACGACTGCGAAATATCCGGCGTAGAAATCCGCGATTCCATCGTGTGGAACGGCGTGAAAATTGCCAATGGCAAGGTGAGCAACACCGTCGTCCACAAGTAAGGCTTAAATTACGGGATAAAACGCCCCGTCAATAGCAGAAAGCCCCCTTTAGGGGGCGTTTTTTTTATGGGTTAAACCAGAATTTACCTTAAAAATCCCAAATGCAGAGTATTTTTCATGACGTATGGGAGGCAAACCCAATCAACAAAGGAGTAAGAATGAACTTCAAGAAACTTGCCATGGCCCTCTCCATTACGGCAGCCTTCTGCTACATGGGCTGCGAAGATTCCACGTCGGCGTCTAGTGCCGGCGGGGACGATGACCAGCCGACTCTCTCGAGCGATTCGAAAAGCGGTGATGACGGCCAGAACACCAAGTCCAGCGATTCCAAGGACAACACCGGTGGCGACGAAAAGACCACCTCTAGCGCGTCCAACGGTGAAGGCGACGGTGGCGGAGCGGCAAGTTCGGGCGATTCTGCTCCCGAGAGTTCTTCTAGCGTAGGCGGCATGGATCTCCCCATAGACACGACCGGCTATTCCGACCTGATGAAGTGCGATGAGGAAGGTGCAACGCAGGAACAGTACGGCTTTACAATGACCTGCACCGAAGGCCAGTGGACCGTGGATTCCTCGTCTATCGCCAGCATGATGAACTGCGATACAGACGGCGAAACCAAGGAAACTTTCGGCGTGGTGATGGTCTGCAAGGATGGCCAGTGGGCCTATGATTCTACGGCGTCTGCTGCTGCCAACGCATGCGACGAAGAAGGTGCCACAAAGACAGAGACCATGACTATGGGTACATACGAAATGGAAATGAAGTATACCTGCAAGGATGGCCAATGGCAGATGGACTTCGGCGGCATGGGCGGCATGGAAGGCTGGGGAGACAGTTCCTTCACGATGCCCGGCGGTGGTATGAACTTCGGCGATTCTAGCTTCACGATGCCCGGCGGAGGTACGGGGGGCTGGGGCGCGAGGGATTCCAGTGGTGCGTTTTCCGGAGGACGTAGTGATTGGGGTCAATGGCTGAATGATAGGGATTCCTCTAGTACGCAGCCTGCCGGCGAATAAGTTTCTTTCATAACCAACCCAAAAGGCCCGCACTCACGTGCGGGTCTTTTCTGTGTTTTTATTAAGCCTTGATTAAGCCTTAATGATCGTATCCTTGGCGAGGACGACGATGCCGGATTCTGTCACGTGGAAGAGCTTCTTGTCGCGTTCCAGGTCGTAGCCAATCTGGAAGCCGGCCGGGATGTGCAAGCCCTTCTCAATAATTGCCCTGCGGACCTTGGCGCCCGGGCCAATCGTCACGTTCGGGAACAGTATCGATTCTTCGACAAGAGCATCCTTCTGGATGGACACGCCGGGGGAGAGGATGCTCTTGACCACGGTGCCGCCACCGATAATGCAGCCCGACGACACGATGGAATCTATGGCGGCACCCTGGTGGGCGCTGCCGTCGCCCGCGAAGAATCGTGCAGGCGGTTGGTTCCAGTTGAATGTGCGGATAGGCCAGTAGTTGTTATACAAATCGAACGGCGGGTTTTCGGAACACAGGTCCATGTTCGCCTCGAAGAAGGCGTCGAGCGTTCCCACGTCGCGCCAGTAGCCCTTGGTGCTGGCCTGCTCGCCGCGCACGATGTTCGTGTTGAAGTCGTACACGTAAACGGGGTAGTCCTTGTACAGGCTCGGGATGATGTGCTTGCCGAAGTCAGTCGCGCCGCTTGCGGCTCCCTTCATGAGTTCGCGCACCAGGAACTTGCTCGTAAAGATGTAGTTGCCCATGCTCGCAAGGCAGTAGCCGGGGTTGCCGGGCATTTCCTTCGGGTTCTTGGGTTTTTCCTCGAAACCGATCATGCGGTTGTCGGCATCCACTTCGATAATGCCGAATTCGCGTGCTTCAGAGACGGGCACCGGGATGGCGGCAATCGTAAGCAGAGCTGCGCGGGAGAGGTGGAAATCAATCATCTGGTTGATGTCCATCTTGTAAATGTGGTCGCCGCCAAAAATCGCCACCAGGTCGGGGCGCTCGTCCGTAATCAGGTTGATGTTTTGGAAAATGGCGTCTGCCGTACCCTTGTACCAGTCATCGCCAGTGCGCATCTGGGCAGGTACGAGGTCCACGTACTGGTCGAGGCTTGCGTTCAGGTTCCATGCGGCCGAGATATGCTTGTTCAGCGAGTCGCTCTTGAACTGCGTCAAAACCTTGATCTTGAAGATGCCGGAATTGATGAAATTGTTCAAAACGAAGTCGATAATGCGGTAGGTTCCGCCAAAATGGACGGCAGGCTTGGCGCGGTCGCGGGTGAGGGGCTGCAGGCGGCTTCCCTGGCCGCCGGCCATGATCATGCAAAGGATGTTCTTCTGGTGTTCCCTAGAATAAGACCAACTCATATAACCTCTTGTGTAACTCGGAGTTACCTATTCAACATATACATGCGTAATCTACGTTTTTTTCCATGAAAATGTAAACTTTTTTCTTAAAAAGTCAAAAAAAATGCCAAATACCGATGGGGCATTTTCAGGTGCAAATTCGGGCAGACCGGTAGTGGCGGATGGTCGTGTGTTTTTGGGCGAAAAATTTCATGCCACCCCTGCAACTCAAATCTATTTTTTTGTAAATTTTACCGCGTTCGAAATTATCGAAACTTAACGTTAAACCAAACAGGAGCTCATAATGAGTCTTACCCTTAACGATATCAAGCACCCGAAGATCAGTACTTGGGTGAATGAAATGATTGCCATGTGCGAACCGGACAACGTCGTTGTCGTTGACGGCTCCAAGGAAGAATACGATGCCCTCATGCAGAAGTGCGTCAAGGCCGGCCTCGCCACGAAGCTCGCCAAGAAGGAAAACTGCTACCTGTTCCGTTCTCTCCCGTCTGACGTGGCCCGCGTCGAATCCCGAACCTTCATTTCCTCTGTGAAGGAAGAAGATGCAGGTCCGACCAACCACTGGATCGACCCGTCTGAACTCAAGCAGACGATGCGTAAGCTCTATAAGGGTTGTATGCACGGCCGTACCATGTACGTGATTCCGTTCTGCATGGGCCCGCTCGGCTCCCCGATTTCCAAGAACGGTATCGAAGTCACGGACTCCGAATACGTTGTTCTCAACATGGACATCATGACTCGCGCCGGTAAGAAGGTTCTCGACATCTTCAATGCAGACGTGAACGCTGAATTCGTTCCGTGCCTCCACTCCGTTGGTAAGCCGCTCCGCGAATGCGAAAGCGACAACGGCATCTGGCCCTGCGCTGACGTTGAATACAAGTACATCACTCAGTTCCCCGAAGAACGCCTCATTTGGTCCTACGGTTCGGGCTACGGTGGAAACGCTCTTCTCGGTAAGAAGTGCTTCGCTCTCCGTATCGCTACCGTTCTCGCTCGCGACGAAGGCTGGCTCGCTGAACACATGCTCATCCTCAAGCTCACGAACCCGAAGGGCGAAGTCAAGTACGTGACTGGCGCCTTCCCGTCTGCTTGCGGTAAGACGAACCTCGCCATGCTCATCCCGACTATCCCGGGCTGGAAGGTCGAAACCATCGGTGACGACATTGCATGGATGAAGTTTGGTAAGGATGGCCGTCTCTACGCTATCAACCCGGAAGCCGGTTTCTTCGGCGTTGCCCCGGGTACTTCTGCAGAATCCAACAAGAACGCTCTTATCTCTGCAGAAAAGAACACCATTTACACCAACTGCGCCCTCACTGAAGACGGCGACATCTGGTGGGAAGGCATCGGCTACCCGGCTAAGGGCAAGCTCGTCGACTGGAAGGGCAAGACCCGTGACGCTCTCCCGAAGGACAAGGCTCCCAAGGGCGAAGAAATGGCTCACCCGAACGCTCGCTTCACCGCTCCGGCTCATCAGTGCCCCTGCATTGCTAAGGAATGGGAAGATCCTGCTGGCGTGCCTATCTCTGCAATCCTCTTCGGTGGCCGTCGTCCGTCCACCATTCCTCTGGTTCACCAGTCCCTCAGCTGGAACCACGGCGTGTTCCTCGGCTCCATCGTGGGTTCCGAAATCACGGCTGCCTCTACGATTGACGCCTCTCAGGTCGGTAAGATCCGTCGCGACCCGTTCGCCATCCTCCCGTTCTGCGGCTACAACATGGGTGACTACTTCAAGCACTGGATCGAAATCGGCAAGAAGTCCACTGAAGACAAGCTTCCGAAGATCTTCTACGTGAACTGGTTCCGCAAGGATGCCAACAACGAGAAGCTCCCGGGTGGCTTCATGTGGCCGGGTTACGGCGACAACAGCCGCGTGCTCGCTTGGATCTTCGACCGCTGCAACGGTGTTGACAACGCTGTCGAAACTCCGATCGGTTACATGCCGAAGGAAGGCGCCATCAATACTGATGGTCTCGCTGACTACTATAAGGAAACTCTCCCGCAGATCACGAAGGTTGACGTGGAAGGCTGGAAGAAGGAACTCGCTGACGTTAAGGAAAATCACTATCCGAAGTTCGGCAAGCACCTCCCGAAGGAACTCTCCGAAATCATCGACATGATCCAGGATCGCCTTAACAAGGCATAATTAGTCTCCTTAAGGAACTTAAAAATCCCTGCTACCATCAATGGTGGCGGGGATTTTTATTTTGCATCAGGTAGGTAGATTGCGAGAATTTCTATCTTTGCATTGTTCAAAATTTCAAGTGACTATGTCACAGGATTAGATAAACATGGCAATGCAAGACATGAATGACCAGGTGCAGGCTCGTTTGGCGAAGCTTGCGAAGTTCAAGGAAATGGGCATCGAGGCCTATCCGCACAAGTTCAACCGCACGCACGATTCCAAGATGCTCAAGGAAAACAAGGAAGCCCTGATGGCATCGGGCGAAGAAGTCGCCTTCGCTGGTCGCGTGGTCCGTTTTAACCGCAAGGGAAAGATGTGCTTTATGCACCTGAAGGACCGCTATGGCCGCCTGCAGGTGGTTTGCGCCCGCGACGAGGTGGGCGAGGAAAACTACGAAGTCGTCAAGATGACCGACCTCGGTGACTTTATCGGCGTGAACGGCTTCATGTTCGAGACGCAGACGGGCGAGTACTCCGTGCACGTGAAGAAGGTGACTATGCTCAGTAAGGCCGTGCGCCCGCTTCCGGTCGCGAAGGAAAAGGTGGACGAGAACGGCAACAAGGTCGTGTTCAACGAGTTTGCCGACGTGGATACCCGCTACCGCCAGCGCTACATCGACATGGCCCTGAACGACGACGTGAAGGACGTGTTCATCAAGCGCTTCAAGATTCTGCAGGCTATCCGCGAATACCTCATCGAGAAGGGCTTTATCGAGGTCGAGACCCCGACGCTCCAGCCGATTTACGGTGGCGCGAACGCCCGCCCGTTCACCACGCACCACAACGCCTGCGACATGACGCTCTACCTGCGCGTGGCTCCGGAACTTTACCTGAAGCGCTGCATCGTGGGCGGCATGGAAAAGGTTTTCGAATTCTCCAAGAATTTCCGTAACGAAGGCATGGACCGTACCCACAGCCCGGAATTCACCGGCCTCGAATTCTACGAAGCCTACGCCGACTACAACGACATGATGGTCCACTTCGAGAACATCTACGAACGTGCCTGCATTGCCGCTAACGGCACCACCAAGATTGACTACCAGGGCAAGGAAATCGACTTCAAGGCCCCGTGGCCCCGCTACAGCATGATCGAGGCTATCGAGAAGTTCGGTGGCCTGAAGGTCAATGAAATGAGCGACGACGACATCAAGAACAAGATGGAAGAACTCGGCGGTCACCTCGACGGCGAATTCAGCCGCGGCCGCGGTATCCTCGAACTGTTCGAGCTCACCGTGGAAGACAAGCTCATCCAGCCGACGTTCATCAAGGACATGCCGACCGAAAGTACCCCGCTCTGCAAGAAGCACCGTACCATCGAAGGGCTCATCGAACAGTTCGAGCCGTACGCTAACGGATGGGAACTGGGCAACGCCTATACCGAACTTAACGACCCCATCCGTCAGCGTGAGCTCCTGGAAGACCAGGTGCGCCGCGGCCGCGGTGGTGAAGGCGAAACGCACCCGATGGACGAAAACTTCATGCACGCGATCGAATCCGGCCTGCCGCCTACGGGTGGCGTGGGCTTCGGCATCGACCGCATGGTCATGCTGCTTACGAACCAGCAGACCATCCGCGACGTGCAGCTGTTCCCGCTCATGAAACCGGAGACCTGCTAACTGATGAACAAGCTGGAATGGCTAATCGCCTGGCGTTACCTGGGGGCTCAGCGCAAGAGTCTCTTCGTCTCGCTTATCGGCATCTTCAGTATGCTCGGTGTATCCATCGGCGTGTTCGCGCTGGTGGTCGCGCTTGCTGCGGTCAACGGCTTCGAGGAAGAGGTCACCGCCCAGATGATAGGGAAGGACGCTCACCTCGAAATCATGTCGTACAACGGCGAGCCTATCGCGAGCTACGACAGCCTTACCCGCGAGGCCAAGTCCCGCGATTCGAACATCGTGGCCTCGTCGCCGTTCATCATCTACAAGGTGGGCATCAGCTCCAAGAAGGTGAACGACGGTATTGTAATCTACGGCATCGACGCCGAGAGCGCGAAGGGCGTGACCGACATCTACAAGTACATCAAGTGGGGCGAGTATTCCGTCGATAGCCTGGAAGACCTCACGGGCAAGGTCCGTCCGGGAATCATCCTCGGCTCGGGGCTTGCGAACCGCCTTCGCGTGGTGGTGGGCGACAAGCTCGTGCTGCAACTGTTCCAGAGCCCGGACGAGGCGCTCGGCTCGGGCCCCAAGATGATGATGTGCGTGGTGAGCGGCATCTTCGAGACGGGCACTTACGAGTACGATGGCAACCTGGCCTACATCGGGCTCAAGGAAATGCAGAAGTTGCTCGGTATTGGCGATGCGGTCATGGGCATCCAGTTCCGCATCAAGGACCACTGGAAGGCGGGCGATGCGGCCTACGACATGAGCCAGTGGCTTACGTACCCGTACTACTCGATGGACTGGAAGGCGAAGAACATTACGCTCCTCAAGTGGATGAACTACGAGAAGTTCATCGTGGCGGCGGTCATCTGCCTCATCATCCTCGTGGCTGCGTTCAACATCATCAGTTCCCTCATCATGGTCGTCATCGACAAGACGAAGGAAATCGGCATCCTCCGCAGCATGGGCTTCAGCAAGGCGGGCATCATGCGCGTGTTCATGCTCATGGGTAGCTTTATCGGCGTGGGCGGTACGATTGCCGGCGGTACTGTCGGGCTTGTGCTCTGCAAGCTGCAGGAGGCCTACCACTTCATCACGCTTCCGGGCGATGTCTACGTGATTCCGTACTTCCCGATTTCTGTGCACCTGATCGATGTCGTTCTTATTTTCGTTATTGGCATTGCGCTTTGCGTGCTGGCGACGCTGTTGCCGGCCTGGAAGGCGAGCAGGCTTGACCCTGTAGGAGCGATTAGGCATGAGTAGTTTATTGCAGACAGTCGACCTCCGTCGCGTGTTCTCCGAGACGGGCGAACAGCTCGAGATTTTGAAGGGTGTGAACTTCTCGATGGAAGAGGGCGAACTCGTTGCCCTCACCGGGTCTTCGGGCTCGGGCAAGTCGACGTTCCTGAACCTCGTGGGCATGCTCGACACGCCGACCTCGGGCGAGATTCTTTTCAAGGGCAAGGCGCTCTCGAAGTTCAATAGCGACGAGCGCGATGCGTACCACCGCTTCAAGGTGGGTTTCGTGTTCCAGTTCCACCACTTGCTCAGCGAGTTTACCGCCATCGAGAACGTGTGCGTTCCGGGCCGTATTGCGGGCAAGTCCGAGAAGGAATGCCGCGAACGTGCGGAGATGCTGTTGGAAACGGTGGGCCTCAAGGATCGCCTCAAGCACTTGCCGCGTGAACTCAGTGGCGGTGAACGCCAGCGCATTGCGATTGCGCGTGCGCTCATGAACCACCCGGACTTGGTGCTTGCCGACGAACCGAGCGGCAACCTTGACGAGGCGAATTCGGCGCGACTGAATGAACTCTTCGGCGAATTGAACGAAAAGTTTAACCAGGCTTTCCTGATTGTCACGCACGACGAAAAATTGGCTAGTTTTGCAAAACGCCGCGTGGTAATGCACAACGGCTTGATTCAGGATATCGGATAGGAGGTCTTATATGGCTGACAACAACGGTATTTTCTCTGCAAAGGCGAAGGCCGTACTTCAGGCGGCCCGCATGGCGGCCCGCAATCTCGGCAGCGACTGCGTCTCTACGGAGCACCTGCTCCTGGGGCTTGTCCGCGAGGATTCCGGTTTTGCCATCGAAACTCTCAAGGCTCTTAAGATAAACATTGTTGACCTGAGCGAAGATATCCAGCGCTCGCTGTCTTCGAACGGCGGGCTCATGACCATCGGCGGTAACCCGCGCGACGGTCTGTTGCAGTTTACGGTCCGCGCGAAGGCGGTGCTTTTCAATGCCGCAAAGATTGCGAAGGAAGAAGGCGACCAGTACATTGGCCCCGAACACTTGATGCTTGCAATTCTGCAGCAGGTCGATTCCCCGGCGGTCGGAATTCTCTCTACGTACAACATCACGTACGAGAACTTCGAGCAGATGCTTGACCAACTCAAGCATAACAGCGACGAGAACATGCCGCAGGACGTTCCGGAAGACCCGCAGCGCCCTGCTCAGGGCCAGCGCGAAATGCGCAGCGGCTCCAAGTCCAAGACCCCGATTCTCGACCATTTCGGTCGCGACCTCACCGCGATGGCGCGTGCGGGCAAGCTCGACCCGATTATCGGGCGCGAATCCGAAATCGAACGCCTTATCCAAATCCTCTGCCGCCGCAAGAAGAACAACCCAGCGCTTATCGGCGAACCCGGCGTGGGCAAGACGGCCATCATTGAGGGCCTCGCGCAGAAGATTGTGCAGAAGAAGATTCCCGACCTGCTCGTGAACAAGCGCGTCGTGACGCTCGACGTGGCGGCGATGGTCGCCGGTACCAAGTACCGCGGCCAGTTCGAGGAACGCATGAAGGGCCTCATTATGGAACTCCAGCGCGTGAGCAATTCCGTGATCCTCTTCATCGATGAACTCCATACCATCGTGGGAGCGGGCGGTGCCGAAGGCAGCCTCGATGCGAGCAACATTTTCAAGCCTGCCCTTGCGCGTGGCGAACTGCAGTGCATCGGTGCGACGACGATTGACGAATACCGCAAGTACATCGAGAAGGATGCTGCTCTCGAACGCCGCTTCCAGACGATTCTCGTGAACCCGCCCAACTCGGAAGATTCTATCCAGATTCTCGAGGGGCTGCGCCCGAAGTACGAGCAGCACCACAAGGTGCACTACACGCCCGATGCCATCCGTGCCGCGGTGACGCTTGCCGAACGCTATATCAGCGAGCGCTTCTTGCCGGACAAGGCTATCGACGTGCTCGACGAGACGGGCGCCCGCGTGAAGCTCAATTCCATCAAGGTCCCGCAGGACCTGCTCGACATGGAAGCGGAACTGCCCGACGTGCTCCAGAAGAAGCAGGACGCCGTCGCGAACCAGGATTACGAGAATGCGGCCAAGTACCGCGCCCGCGAGGAAGAACTCCAGACCGCCATTGCCGAACGCAAAAAACAGTTGCAGGGCGAAGGCGAAACGATTCCGGTTGTGGACGAAAGCGACATTCGCGACTGCATCAGCAAGATGACGGGCATCCCCGTGAGCCGCCTCGGCGGCGAGGAGACGCAGAAGCTCCTGCACCTCGGCGAGGAAATCAAGCAGCGCGTCATTGGTCAGGACCAGGCCGTTGATGCGATTGTCAAGTCCATCCGCCGTACGCGTGCGGGCATCCGCAGCAGCAAGCGCCCGATGGGCAGCTTCCTCTTCCTCGGGCCTACCGGCGTGGGTAAGACCGAACTTGCGAAGGTCCTGAGCCTTACGCTCTTCGGAAGTGAAGATTCCATGATCCGCATCGACATGAGCGAATACATGGAAAAGCACAGCGTTTCCCGCCTTATCGGCGCTCCTCCGGGATACGTCGGCTTCGAGGAAGGTGGTGGACAGCTTACCGAGAAGGTGCGTAAGCATCCGTATTCCGTGGTGCTCCTCGACGAAATCGAGAAGGCTCATCCGGACATCTACAACATCTTGCTCCAGATTCTCGACGACGGCATCCTTACCGACAGTTACGGCCGCAAGATCAACTTCAAGAACACCATCATCATCATGACGAGTAACGCCGGTGCCCGCGAAGTGCGCCACAGTGGCGGCATGGGATTCACCAAGGAAGGGGAGACCGACGACTACGAGCGCATGGAAAACGCCATCCGCGAAGAAGTCAAGCGCGTGTTCTCTCCGGAATTCCTGAACCGCATCGACGAGCAGATTGTGTTCCGTGCCTTGAGCAAGAAGGACCTCGTTTCCGTCGTGGATATCCAGATGGGGTTCCTCCAGAAGAACATCTCCGATCGCGGAATCCTGCTGGAAATCAGCCAGGAGGCGAAGGAATTTATCGTGAACAACAATTACGATTCCACCCTGGGGGCGCGACCCATCCGCCGTTCCATCCAGAACCTCGTGGAAGACGCGATTGCCGAAGGGCTCCTGCTTGGCACCCTTACGGATTTCTCCACGATAAGCATCGGCGTCGAAAACGGCAAACTCAGTTTCAAGTGCGAAAAGATACAAAGTTAGTAGTGTGTGATGTGTAATGTGTAATGAAATTAATTTCACATTCCACACTACACATTCCACATTTTTTATATTTACCCGCAATTTTTAAACAACACACAACCCAAGAGGTTAACAATGGCTAAAATTCCTGCAGTTCTTATCTTCGGCGCACCGGGTTCCGGCAAGGGTACCGTCGGCGCGAAGCTCGCTGCTACCACTTCTCTCAAGCACATTTCCACGGGCGACATCTTCCGTGGCATTGCTCCTTCCAGCGAATCTGGCAAGCTCCTCGCTTCTTACTCCAGCAAGGGCCTGCTCGTTCCGGACGAAGCCACTGTCGAAATTTTCGGCCGCTTCATCGAAGGCCTCGTGAACACGAACAAGGTCAACCCGGATAAGGATACCCTCCTCCTCGACGGTATTCCTCGCACGGTTGCCCAGGTGAGTCTCATCGAATCCGTTGTCGACGTGAAGCACATCTTCGTGCTCGACATCAAGGACGAGAAGACCATCGTTGCCCGCCTCCTGAACCGCGCCAAGATCGAAGGCCGCAAGGACGACGCCGACGAAGCCGTTATCAAGAACCGCCTCAAGGTGTACAAGGAATCCACCGCCAAGGTGCTCGGCAAGTACAGCAAGTCCATCATCAGCCGCATCAACGGCGACAACACCCCGGACGAAGTGTTCTGCGACACCCTCGCTGCCTACGTGAAGTTCTGCAAGTCCGCTTGCAAGTGCTCCAAGAAGGCTCCGGCCAAGAAGTGCTGCAAGAAGAAGTAATTCCTACTTAACTAAGTAAAGCCTATAAAAGTCCCCGACTCGATTGAGTTGGGGACTTTCTTATACCCAGCGTAGATTTAGTTTTCGGCCTGTTTTAGCACAGTCTGTTAGGTACGAATCAATCAGGACCTGGTAAGGAATCCCGACTTTCTTCGCCATATTTTTGAAATACTCAATAGTGCTGGAATTCAGCCTTATCGTAATCTGTTTCTTGAGAAATTTGGCGTAAGGATTCTTTACCGCCTTCATTTTGGGAAAGTCGTATTCCTTTTTCATGAGCAGATTCCTTTTCTTTCGTTCCAGTAGTACTGATTTTCCTTTTTTGTTGCTTTCCGGGCACTGATAATACGATTCACGATATGTTCGTCGTCTATTCCTTGCCTTTCCGTAAAAACAACAACAAGGACTCTTAAGATTCCCGATAACCCGATAAGAATTGACCGGTCCTCTTTTGAGGAATGTTCCACATCAAAAAATACCTTGGCATATTCATCCTTGAAGCACGTTTTGGCCTCTTCAAACGAAACACCATGTTTCTTTCGATTTGTTTCATTCTTTTTTTGGTCCCAAACGAATTCTATTTGCATAACGAATTCCTCGGGATAATTATAATATAATTATATTTTGCCGAAAACGCAACAATATTTTGTCTTTTTACCATGCGAAGCCCTATGTTTTGTTTACGGATGCAGCCGCTCGCAGCGAATAGAGTTGTCCCTATCTACCTATAAAACGGATTTCGTCACGATTTGGAATGTTGTCCACGGCCGGTCTTTATGGTTCCATCTTGGCACCTTAGAGACTCTTCTTTTGTCAACTCGAAATAGAACTCATCGGGGCAGCACCTGCTTGCCCCGAATGACCTGAATCATCTTTCCGACGCCTGACTCCACGAGCGGTTTTGCCGCCACAATCTGCTTTTTTTCTTCGTTTTTGCCCATTTTTACCTCTATTAAACAAAAAAGACCGCATCCATTTAAGCAATAAATGAAATGCGGTCGCTTGCAGGTTTAGCCCTGCTTACTATGTCTGTTTGGCTGGAATATACAAAAACGGGTTGAGAAAAACAAGTCTTTCAATGTGTGTGTGGGGGGGGAGGTGTCCCCCTAGCTGCAGCCCCGGTTGGGTCTTCCGCATACCCCCACTGCGGGGCTCAGACGCCGCCCCGCAACGCCTTGCTCGCTCTAAATAATGTTTGCTCCAAGGGCCATTTCGCACGCAAACAAAATCACTTTGTTCCATTGTTTGCTTAGCAAAACGCCCCTCTCCGCAAAGAAATACGAGAGGGACTCCGGTTTCAAGACGCTTATTGCAGGAACATGCAAGAATCAGGTCCTGCGAAAGCCTTGTGACTGTTAGTCCCTGCGGCCTTCGCGAACCGCGGGTGTCGTATTAAACAGCAGGGGGACACTTTTCTCGTATGTCATTGCGAGCGTAGCGTGGCAATCTAGACCCTATTGTCACCTCGGACTCAGTTCCGGAGTCACCTTTTACCCATTCAATAACTATATTATCTGTTGAAAATAGAGTTTTTGCTCTTGTTCTCTACCTGAAAACTTCGACAATTTTCATACACAGGGAATAAGACAAACGCTCACGTCTGTGGCAGGCTTTGGCTTGTCGCATCGTTTTGCTATATGGCTTATTGTTTTTTTGCAATTTGCCCGAATGCAAACGGCCTTTTGGGGCGTGAGTTGTTTGCGTTTATTTGTGTAGGGCAGTCGAAGGCCTCAGGTAGATAAATGCATTCAACTTCACGCCTTTTTTTGTTTTCAAAAAAAAGTGGTTTTTGTGCAGGAACAGCAGTGAATACTCGCTGAGATTTGCTCTTGTTCGCTGCCTGAAACTTCGACAACTTCATACATAAAGAATAAGACAAATGCTCGCATCAACCCATGAATGTCATGGGTGTGTTGTGCCCTGGGCGTAGTGTATCCGCTTGGGATTGCGGGTCTTTGTATTGTATGAAAATCGTCGTGCTTTTAGCTCCAACGGGAGTGAACTCGTTCACTTTCAGCAAGGAGCGAAACGATGGCGAACAATAGTCAATTGCATAGCGCAAAGAGTGCTAAGAAAGATGAGTTTTATACTCAACTTTCGGATATTGAAGACGAGTTGAAACATTACAAGAAACATTTTAAAGGCAAGACTGTCCTTTGTAACTGTGATGATCCTCGCGTATCGAATTTCTTCCATTATTTCGCCTATAATTTTGAACACTTGGGTTTGAAAAGGTTGGTAACTACCTGCTACAAGAACCAGGAGCGGGACCTGTTTAGCCAGAATAATTCTGAACGTGCAATTTGGCTGGAATATTTTGGCGATAAGAACGGCAATCGTGTTCCCGACCCTGAGGAAATTGGCATTCATTGTTTCAATGGCGATGGCGATTTTCGTAGTGCAGAATGCGTTGAACTCTTGAAGCAAGCCGATATAGTGGTGACGAATCCTCCGTTTAGTTTGTTTAGGGAATATGTGGCGCAGCTGATGGAATATGAGAAAAAATTTCTGATTGTTGGAAACCAAAATGCTATTACATATAAAGAAATATTCAAGTTGATAAAAGAAAATGAAATTTGGTTGGGAAATCATGCAGGTGATATGAAATTTAAGGTTCCCGACTACTATGAACCGCGAGAAACTCGTTTTTGGATTGACGAAACAGGTCAAAAATGGAGAAGCCTTGGTAATGCATGTTGGTTCACCAATCTTGATTTATCAAAGCGTCATGAAGAATTGGTTCTTTATAAAAAATATTCTGAAGATGAGTATCCCCATTATGATAATTTTGATGCTATTGAAGTAAATAAGACGGAATTAATCCCAGAAGATTTTAACGGAGTGATGGGTGTCCCCATAACATTTTTGAATAAATATAATCCGGACCAATTTGAAATAGTGAAATTCCGCAAGGGAGATGATGATAAGGATTTGTCCATAAATGGTAAATGCCCCTATTTTCGCATCCTCATCCGCCGTCGCAAGGAGGTCTAAATGAAAATTGAACTCAAACAAATCAAGATCCGTGACCTTGTTGATGGTTACGAGAATGACGATGAAACGGGCCGTGTCGTGGCCTATGGAGGCAAACTCGATATTCGCCCGCCTTACCAGCGCGAGTTTATCTACAAGGATAAACAGCGCGACGCCGTGATTGAGACTGTTCGTCAGGGATTCCCGCTGAATGTGATGTATTGGGCTCTGCGCGAAGACGGTACCTTTGAAGTGATTGACGGACAACAACGTACGATTTCAATCTGCCAATATGTCGCAGGCGATTTTAGTTACCTATTCAAGCATTTCCATAACTTGCAAAAAGACGAACAGGAACAAATCCTGGATTATGAACTGATGGTCTATGTGTGCGATGGCACGGATAGCGAGAAACTCAAGTGGTTCGAGACCATCAACATCGCGGGCGAGGAACTCACCAAGCAAGAACTGCGAAATGCCGTATATGCCGGGCCTTGGCTTGCTGATGCAAAACGTTACTTCAGTAAAAATGGGTGCTTGGCTCAAAAAATCGCTGCGGACTACCTGAATGGTTCCGCTATCCGACAAGATTATCTAGAAACGGCTTTGAAGTGGATATCCAAGAATTCCGTGGATGTCTATATGGCTAAACATCAGCATGATGTGAACGCCAATGCTTTGCAACAGTATTTCCGTTCTGTAATTGACTGGATCGAGACTACATTCAAACCGACCAAAGAACGCAAGAAGATAATGAAGGGCGTGGAGTGGGGAGTGCTTTATGACAAATACAAGGACAACATCTACGATTTCAAGATGATTGACAACGAAGTTGCCCGGCTCGTCAAAGATGACGATGTGACCAACAAGAGAGGAATTTATCCGTACGTGTTGACGGGCGATGAACGCTACTTGTCTATCCGTGCGTTTACGGAAAACCAGAAAATAAAGGCTTACGAAAGGCAGGCGGGAATTTGCCCCATTTGTAAAAAGCACTTTGAAATTCCTGAAATGGAAGCCGACCATATTATACCATGGAGCGATGGCGGCTTGACCATTGATGTAAACTGCCAAATGCTTTGCAGGAACTGCAATAGAAGAAAAAACGACAAGTAAAAAATTCGAGAACGGTGATTCCGGGACAAACCCGGAATGACAAGTGCAGGTCTGGATCCTTCGACTTCGCCCTATGGGCTCCGCTCAGGATGACAGAAGGGCAAGGCTGTAGCGAGGGGGAGGCTTCCCCCCTTGGGTAGAATTTTCTATCTTTACGCCCATGAAAGTTTTTTTATACGACACGACCCTCCGCGACGGTAACCAAGACCGCAAGATAAGCCTTTCTCTCGCCGACAAGTTGCAGATTGCGCGAATTCTTGACCATTTCGGTTTTGACTACATCGAAGGGGGCTGGCCCAATCCGAGCAACCCGACCGACGAGGAATTCTTCCAGAAGATCAAGGAAGTCAAGCTGAAGCACGCGAAGATTGCGGCTTTCGGTTCTACGCGCCGCCCGAAGGTGCTGCCCGAGAAGGACCCGCTGCTGCAGGCGCTCGTGAAGTCGGGCGCCCCGGTCAAGACGATTTTTGGAAAGAGCTGGGATTTGCATGTCACGGACGTCATCCGCACGACGCTCGAGGAGAACCTCGACATGATCGAGTCTTCCGTCGACTACCTCAAGGACCATTCCGAGGAGGTGATTTACGATGCGGAACATTTCTTTGACGGCTACAAGGCGAACCCGGAATATGCTCTCGAGACGCTGAAGGCTGCTGAACGCGGCCGCGCGGATTTTATCGTGCTTTGCGATACGAACGGCGGCACGATGCCGTGGGAACTCGAGAAGATTGTGAAGGACGTGAAGAAGGTGGTTTCGACGCCTATCGGCATCCACGTGCATAACGACGCGGGCCTAGGCGTGTGCAACAGCCTGTTTGCCGTGAAGAGCGGCGCTACGATGGTGCAGGGCGTGGTGAACGGTTACGGCGAGCGTTGCGGAAACGCGAACCTCACGACCATCGCTGCCGACCTGCATTTCAAGATGGGCGCGAAGTTCTTTGCCGCCAAAAAGATTGCTAGGCTCCGCCAGCTGAGCAGCAACGTGGACCAGATTGTGAACCTGCCGAGCGACGTGCATGCCCCGTACGTGGGCGATGCGGCGTTTGCGCACAAGGGCGGTGCCCATATCGACGGCGTGATGAAGGTCAGCCGTAGTTTCGAGCATATCGACCCGCACGAAGTCGGCAACGACCGCGTGTTCGTCACGAGCGACCAGGCGGGTGGTTCCCTCGTCGTGGAAAAACTCAAGGCCATCAAGCCGGGCATCGATAAGAAGGACCCGGTGGTGGGCAAGCTGCTCACGCTCATCAAGGAACGCGAGAACGCCGGCTGGCATTTCGACAGCGCCGAGGCGAGCTTCAAGCTGCTCGTGTACCGCCACTTGGGCATGGTGCAGGAGCCGTTCAAGGTGCTGGGCTACCGCGTCATCGAAGACAAGACCCCGCAGGGCGTGTCCGTTTCGCAGGCGACCGTCAAGCTCCAGATTGGCGACAAGATCAGCCATCAGGTGAGCGAAGGCGACGGCCCGGTGAACGCTCTCGACGCGGCGCTGCGCAAGGCGTTGCTCCCGTTCTTCCCGAACATGGCGAAGGTCAAGCTCGACGACTACAAGGTGCGCGTGCTCGGGAGCAAGGTGGCTTCTGACGCTACCGTGCGCGTGTGGACGACGTTTGGCGACGAGAAGGGCTACTGGAACGTGGTCGGCGTCTCGAGCAATATCATCGAGGCGAGCTGGATGGCGTTTGTCGACGGGCTCACGTACAAGATTCTCGTGGACAACAAGGTCATCGAGAGCGCGTACAAGCATATCGACGTGAAGTCGGTTGCGGCTGCGGGGCAGGCAAGCGCCGTGAAGGAAGAGGAACCCGCTCCGGCGAAGGCCAAGAAGTTGAGTGCCCGCAAGGTGAGGAACCTTGCTGATATAACGAGACGTAAAAGATGAATGTATCGTCATTCCGGGCTTGCCCCGGAATCTAGATAGCGGATCGAGTCCGCTATGACGTTATACCTTTAACAATGGAGTTATCAATCATGATTATTACGAAAGTCACTCCGAAATCTGCTGAAATTGAACGCATCTGCGGGCGCGAAGTCGCCCCGAGCAAGGAAATTCACGACAAGGTGATGCAGATCCTTGCCGACATCAAGAAGGGTGGCATCGCGAAGGCGACGGAATACGCCCAGAAGTTCGACGGTCTGAAGGGCAAGAACATCCGCGTGCCGGTTTCGGCCATCGCGAAGTCTGCCGCCAAGTGCCCGAAGGAACTCCAGAAGGCCCTGAAGCAGGCCATCAAGAACGTGCGCGACTTCCACAAGAACCAGATGGAAGAATCCTGGCTCATGCAGGGTGCCGACGGCGTCGTGCTCGGCCAGCGTATCCGCCCGATGAAGCGCGTGGGCCTCTACGTGCCGGGCGGTGCGGGCATCTACCCGAGCACCGTCATCATGAACGCGGTCCCGGCTCTCGTTGCCGGCGTGGAAGACATCGTGGTCGTGACCCCCATCAAGGGCGAAATCAACCGTGCTGTCGCATTCGTGCTGCAGGAACTCGGCATTACCGAAGTTTACCACATCGGCGGTGCTCAGGCGATTGGCCTGCTTGCCTACGGCGCGAAGGATGCGAAGGGCAAGACCGTCGTGGAACGCGTCGACAAGATTGTGGGCCCGGGCAACGTGTTTGCCGCTATCGCCAAGAAGGAAGTCTTCGGTGTCGTGGATATTGACATGGTGGCTGGCCCCAGCGAAGTGCTCGTGATGGCCGACAACACCTGCGATCCGGACTTTGTTGCGGCCGACCTTTTGAGCCAGGCGGAACACGGTTCCGGCTTCGAGGCGGCCATCTGCATTACTGACAACATGGAAACCGCCCAGATGATTAGCGCCTGCGTGGATATCCAGGTAGAAAATTCCCCGAAGCGTGAACTTCTCGAGAAGGTGCTTGGCAATTTCGGGCGCATCCTCGTGGTGAAGGACTGGTTCGACGGCGTGGAAATCGCGAACCGCATCGCTCCGGAACACTTGGAAGTGATGACCAGCGAAGCTGAATCCATGGCGGCGCAGATCGAGAACGCGGGTGCCGTGTTTATCGGCCCGTGGTCCAGTGAGCCGGTGGGTGACTACTTTGCGGGTCCGAACCACGTGCTGCCTACCAACGGCACGGGCCGCTTCTTCAGCCCGCTCGGCGTGTACGACTTCCTGAAGCGCATGAGCATCATCCGCTACAGCGAGAAAGCCATCAAGAAGAACGCGAAGGCCATTGCCGCCGTCGCTACTGAAGAAGGCTTTATTCACCACGCTGCCGCGGTTCTCAAGCGCCTCTAAGGCCGCGCGACATACAAATTAAAAAGGCTCCCTCGGGAGCCTTTTTTATATGCGATAAACACGAACTTAGCGCGAACGGTTATCGCTGTGAGCAACAAAGCCCCAGTTATTAAACTGGGGCGGTTGCGAGAGCGAGTGAGGAACCGGAGGTTTCAATACCCTAGACGACGAACGAGCGGCTATCTTAAAGGGTACTCTTTGTAATCCTGCACGCCGAATTCCTGCTTCAGGTAATCCCAGCGCACCAGGCGGTTCTTCCAGAAGTACTTACGGTACAGGCGGCGTGCCACACGGCTTGTTAATTCGTACGGAATCGTGTGGTGGTCGTCGGCAACGCTTTCCATCGAGATGCGGAAGTCCAGTTCGCCGTTCACTACGTCGACTGTCTCTCCGACCTGCACGTCGGGGATGTGGCTCACGTCGACCATCGTCGCGTCCATGCAGACGCGCCCGAGAATCGGGCAAATCTGGTTACGGATCATCACGAAGCCCTTGTTGTATTCGCCGCGCAGGTAGCCGTCGCCGTAACCGATGGCGATGGTTGCGATGCGCGTGGGCTGCTGTGCCATCCAGTAGCCGCCGTAGCTCACCGTCTCGCCGGGCTTCACGTCGTGAATGTGGCGGATGGTGCTCTTGATTTTCATGACGGGCTTTATAGGCCACGGGGAGGGTGCTGCCCCCATGCAGTTGTAGCCGTAGAGCGCGAGGCCCGGGCGCACCATGTCGAAGTGGCTCTCGGGGCGCGTGAGCGTGCCTGCGGAACTGCTGCAGTGGCAGATTTCGGGGCGGAGTCCTTCGGCTTCCAGCACGTCTACGAGTCGCGTGAATCGCTGGATCTGGATATCCGTCTTCGGGTTCCCCGGCATGTCGGCCGTGGCGAGGTGCGTGAACATCCCCTCGAATTTCAGGTTCTTGAGGCTCAGAGCCGCACGGATGTTGTTGAAGTCTTCGGCATCGAAACCATAGCGGTTCATACCCGTATCAATGGCGAGGTGCGCCTTGCAGGTCGTGCCCGTTTCGCGCAGGAACTGGTCGAACGCCATTGCGGTACGGATGTCCGTGATGGCTGCCGTAAGCTGGAACTCCACGAAGTAGGCGAAGTCTGCGGGAGTGCAGGGGCCGAGCACCAAGATAGGCAAGTCCATACCATACTGGCGGAGCAGCATGCCCTCGCTGATGTGAGCGACACCCAGGTAGTCCGCACCGCCGAACTTTGCGGCAAACGAGCAGGCGAGGCTCCCGTGTCCGTAGGAGTCGGCCTTCACCGGCAACAGAATCTTCGTGTTCGCCGGAATCTGGCTGCGGATGAATTGAATGTTGTTGCAGAGTGCGTCAAGATTGATTTCAATCCAGTTCGGGCGCGCGATACGGTTCAAGTCGGGAGGGGTCGGTAAAAGCTTCATAGTACGTAAAATATAACAAACGGCCGTGCCTGCGGCCCGCAACAGGCCTGGTTGTGCGCTCTAGAGCCGTTTAAAACTCTAGAACGTAAACAAAATATGCCTACAAGGTGGAATAAATCTGTTTGCAATAACTTTTTGTAAAGTTGCAGGACTTCGCCGTATCAGCAAAAACGCGCGCAGCCCTTGTACTTATTGGTACTGCCACTTTTTGTCGGAATTTACAATTCAAATGTTGAAAATTTGTTTACCCGTTCGGGAGCATCCGTTCCGATTTTTCTTTATAGTTTAAAATCAGAGAGAACAATTTGTCTTGAATCTGAGTGAAGGAACGGAGTTGAGACTGGTGTTGTGGATAAAGTAATTCCTTCGATGATTGTCGTCTAAATCCCCCGGACATTGTTAGTTTGTGCGAAAGGCCTGGTTATCAAGCCCTTTCCCCGGTATTGCTTTTTTGCAAAATAAATGCCTTGGCTACAAGGCGATAGGCCCCCTTTTACCTTGAAAAATTACCCCCAGAAAATCACCCCCAAAATAAACCATAAACCATCAATTCCCTCGCAAGAGGGGGAGGATAAAATCATGAAACCGATCAAAAAACCACCAAAAGAAAAAGAAACTGATGAACTCGTGGTAGCGCTCATGCCCGATTCCGACGAGAAACTGAGGAATATTACAGGAGTTTCTCTGCTTGTCGCTCTTGCGCTGAGTTTCTGGGCCACGACATATGAGGTTGTTATCAACGATATGATGTTCGAGAAAACCTCCAGTTTGGAAATCGAAACAAAAATCGAAATCGCAAATAAGAAAGAAGAGAAAAAGCAGGAAAAGAAACAGGATAAGAAACCGAAAGACATCGCAAAGAAGAACAATAGGCCCGGCGGTGGCAAGCCCAAGAATCAGGGGAAACCGAACGCGCCCAAGACAAGGGGCGTCCTCAAGGAACTCGCGTCAATGACCAAGAACGCGTCAGCTTCGGCATACAACCTCATGAACGACCAGAAGTTCGCGAGAGACATAGATAAAATCCTCAAGAACACGAACGGCTTGCAGACTACGGGAAAGACGCATATTGGCGTGAGGGCCGGAAAGGTCGATGGAGCCTTTAACGAGGAAGTCGCCTCTGGGGGTGGCGGCGGAATCGGAGGAGCCTTCGGAAACCTGTTCGGCGGCTCGGGTGGTGGAATCAACACGAAGTCCATGAAGGGAAATATGAAGCCCCCTTCCGTGCGCGATATCGACATGGGTGCAGGGAACTCCTCGCGTTCTGCATCCGATATCATGAAGGTCGTGCGCACACGTACACCCGGGCTACGCCATATCTACAATAAGTACCTGAAGAAAAAACCGGGCCTGGAAGGCAAGGTGACGCTCAAGTTCACGATTGCCCCGGGCGGCGAGGTCATCAGCATCGCGGTTGTCTCGTCCACTACGGGCATCGGCGAATTCGATGGCGAAATCAAGAATGCCGTCGGTCGCTGGACATTCAGCAAGGTTAAGTCAGGAAACACCACGGTGACCATACCGTTCACGTTCACCGAATAGATAACACCAAGTAAATAAAAAAGGCCCCGTTCTTTCGAACGGAGGCCTTTTTCGTAAAGGGAGTTTCCCGGTCAAGCCGGGAATGACATCCTTACAGGCTGATCAACCCTTCCGTATCCTTGGACATGGCGTCATAGAATGCGTAGCGGGCGTCCACTTCCTTCTGGAGGTCGTCGGCGAGCTTCTTGGCCACTTCCGGATTGTTACGGGTGAGCTGCTTGTAGCGGTTTTCGGTGTAGATGTATTCTGCAACCGGGATCGTCGGCTTCTTGGAGTCGAGGATAAGCGGGGCTTTTCCTTCGGCGGCGAGAGCCGGGTTGTAACGGAGCAGAGTCCAGTAACCGGAATCCACGGCCATCTTCTGGTGCTGAAGCTGGCTGTTGAGATCGAAACCGTGGTTGATGCAGGGGCAGTAGCAGATGATCAGCGACGGACCGTTGTGTGCTTCTGCTTCCTGAAGAACCTTCAGGGCCTGAGCGTCGTTTGCACCGAGGGCGATACGGCCCACGTAAACGTTCTTGTAGCTCATGGCGATGAGGCCGAGGTCCTTCTTGCCGGCGCGCTTACCAGCGGCAGCGAAGAGGGCGACGGCGCCACGGTTCGTGGCCTTGGAAGCCTGTCCACCGGTGTTGGAGTACACTTCGGTATCGAGGACGCAGATGTTCACGTTTTCACCGGTTGCCATGACGTGGTCGAGACCACCGTAACCGATGTCGTATGCCCAACCGTCACAGTATGAAGACCGTTCGCGCTAGATTCTTGCGTGGCACTCCGGTCGGCGCTCACTCTCGCCTCCGACGACTCGTTATGACGAGTCGCCTACGGCTCACAGAAGATCCACACGGACTTCTTCACGAGGTAGTCGGCGAATTCGTCGCGGAGGCTGACGGATGCTTCGTCGGTAGCACCGGCGAGGGCTGCCTTAAGGGCGGCGACGTTTTCACGCTGGGCCTTGATGCCGGCTTCGTCGGACTGGTCCTGGGTCGTGAGCTTTTCCTTGAGTTCGGCAGGAACGTTCACGGCTTCGAGGAGGCTCAAAGCCTGCTTGGCATGCTTCGTGATAGCGAGGCGCATACCGAGACCGAATTCGGCGTTGTCTTCGAAGAGGGAGTTCGCCCAAGCGGGACCGCGGCCTTCCTTGTTCTTTGCCCACGGAGTGGTCGGCAGGTTACCGCCGTAAATGGAGGAGCAACCCGTAGCGTTGGCGACGACTTTCTATTTGGGCGTTCCCCACTGACGTGGGTCGGGCTATATTTTAACGCACTTCGGGCGGCCCTATCGAACCGCCCGCAGCGCTGTTAAAATGGAGCCTCGCTTCGCGAGTCTCCACCCCAAGGGGTCACTATCCCTAACGCAAAACGACGGGACGGTGAAGCAGACCTTAAAATATATTGAAATCAATGAACTTGTAAAAGCCGGAGCTTTTCGCCGCTTCAAATTCACCTTCGTCAAAGGACTTGTTTACTAGACCTTCATGAATGATTTTCACAAAGGTATCCTTTAGCGGGTCAAGGTCATTCTTTATAGTGTTGTAAACGATAAACGAGTCAAGCCCAGCATAATCGTGGACAATCCTATTTCGCATTCCGCGGATTGCCTGAATATTTTCACTTGCAATTCCTGCTTTGGCTGTGTCCGAGAGTTTATTGATGGATTCGCCTATGTTTGCAAGCAAAGTCAAACATGCGTTGAATACCATCTGGTCTTCTTTCTCAAGAAGTTCCTCGGTAGAATGAATGTCCTGTGTATATTTCTGAATTTTCAGTAGGGACTCGAGCATCCCCAACAAATGGAAAAGGTCGTTCCTGGGGTCATTCGACACGGATGGACTCCTTGCTTGCTCGATACAGGATAATGGGGTTTGCAAACTTCTCTATGACGACATCCACGGACTTGCCGGTCTTTTCGGAAAGTTCCTTCCGCAAGGACAACAGATCATTGTAGTCCTGGTAATCACGAACTAACAGGTCAATGTCGTTGGGTGTTGCAGTCCGGACAGACGAGCCGAATACAAAGACATCCTTCAGGCGATACTTCGCAAGAAGTTTGTTTTCACGGAATATCCGTAGTATGTTTTCGGCAAATACCATATTTATCCCTTATTACATTACCAATATATATTTTTCTATCCGTTTGTGCAAGCTTTGGTGAGATAATCCTTTTTCATAAATTCGAAAATAGCCCGCAAGTCACCGATGCTTACCTTCGTGACATCGCTCGGTCTAAAACCCAATTCCTGCGCCAGGCAGATTCCAAAATCAATCACTTTGGATGTCTTGTATAATTCGCCAAATCTACCATAATGACGGAAAACCTTGAAAAAAGTTGTTTTTCTGCGTTATTCTGGACTTTTGTCTTGTTTCCTAAATTTTACAATGGGGGGGGGGTATGGACTTTGGCAGGGGCATTACCTATATTTAAAAAGATAAACTATAGACGGGGATGTTTTATGAAGAAGTCTTTCCAGCGTGTCTTTGCGACCCTGAACTTGTTTCAGGGGAAGCAATCTCTAACCATCTTTATGTTGGCGGCATTCTTCGCCCTTTGGGGCTGTGACGACTCTTCGTCGGCCTCTAGCAACGAACCGGATGAAAATGCCGCGGTTGATTCTTCATCCTCTATTTGTAAAGATTGTGATGACGAATCGAGTAGTTCTGCTAAAAAGATTGAATCTTCTGATAATCAGAGTAAAGATTCTTCAAGCGATGCCAAATCAAATAGTTCATCATCAAAAAAAGAAAACGTGAAAAATAGCAGTTCGTCTCAAAAAGCCGAAAGTAGCAGCTCTGAATTTGTGTTCAAACTTTGTGAAGACGGTGATACCTCATCGATTGTTCTTGCCGGTAAAATCTATTACAATAGTTGCAAAAATGGCCAATGGAATCAAGATTCCATTGGTGAATATGTGAAACCCAAGGTTTACCCGAATATGGATAGCGTATTTGGGTCGGAGTTTAAAGCATACGGCACGTACGAAGATTTGCGTGATAACAATGTTTACAAGACTACCAAATATTATGAAAAGTTCCAGCAGAATGGTGGAACTGTAATAGACAGTTTTACCGTAATGGCTCAGAACCTGAATTACGCAGAAATAATGATTGACAGCACCACGACAGTATTTGATGACAGCAAGGTCGAAAAACGCTGCTACAAGGATGACCCCTGGTATTGCGACAACTACTTTGGTGCCCGTTACACCTGGAGCGAGGCGATGGGACTCCCCAAGGTGTGTGACAGCGTTGGTGTTGCAGATAACCCCAAGTGCAACATTGACCTTAGCAAAAAAGTTCAGGGGGTATGCCCGACGGGTTGGCACGTGATGACGGAAACCGAATGGAAGCACTTTGCCTACACAAACGGATTAAATATGGGTTATTCTCTACTATCTCATGCAGTATGGGAAAAGAAGGTAGGAAATAATCCTTATGGAATGTCTGTTCTGCCAGATGGCGATGAAGACCCTTATAATAAAGGGGCCAGTTTTTGGATTCCCTACGAAAAGTCTGAGACCAGTGGTGGCTTGGTTTATTTTGGTCTCGTGGAAAGTTTTTCGGATTTCTCAATAGACAAGTCAATGAAGTTTGGTTTTCATTATGTTCGTTGCGTACTAGATGATGGTGACACTTTTTTAAAGTAAGAATCGAAAAAAAATAATGGAGTAAAAGCATGACATCCAAGAACAGAAACAACGGTAATCAAAATAATTACAAAATTGAGTCCTTAGAACCTCGTCTGATGATGGATTTTGCGGTATAAATTCCACATTCCATATTTCACATTGCTTGGTTTG
>NZ_MWQE01000012.1 GCF_002210285.1 Fibrobacter sp. UWR2
AAGGGCGGCCAGGAAGAAGCCTTCAAGTTCATCGATAGCCTCAAGATTTTCAGCTTGCTCGCTAACGTCGCCGACGTGAAGAGCCTCGTGATTCACCCGTACACCACCACGCATTCGGAACTCACTCCGGAAGAATTGGCTGCAGCCGGAATTACGCCGGCAACGATCCGCGTGTCTATCGGTACGGAACATTACGAAGACATCATCGCCGACCTCGAAAACGGATTCGCGGCAATTTAGTTTGGTTACGTGAAGTATCCTGATCCGGCAGCGTTTTCACCATTAGGAAACGACTGTCGGGCTGGATTCTTTTTTTTTGTACGGAGAATACAATGATAGATTTTGAATACTACAACCCGGCGAAAATTGTATTTGGCGAACATAGTGAACAGAAGCTGAAATCGCTTTTGGCTTCGTTCGGGGTGAAGTCGCTCCAGCTTGTTTACAGCGGAGACTTTATCAAGACGCTCGGCATTTACGACGCTATCAAGGATGCTGTCAATGAACTCGGGATTCGCTTTTCCGAAAACGGAAACGTGGTGCCGAACCCATCCATCGACCTGGTTCGCGAACTCGTGAAGCAGGGCAAGGAAAACGGGGTAGACTTCGTCTTGGCCGTCGGCGGCGGAAGTTCCATCGATACCGCGAAGGCGGTGGCACTCGGAATACCTTACCAGGGAGATGTGTGGGATTTCTTTGAAAAGGGAATCTCACCGGAACAGGTATTGCCGATTGGTGTCATCGCCACGACGGCATCGAGCGGTTCCGAAACATCCAATGCGGCAATCCTTTCGAGTGGTGAATGGAAGCTCGGTTTTGAAGATGACCGAATCATTCCGAAGTTCGCCATCATGAACCCCAAATACACGGTGGGCCTGCCGGCATACCAGACTTTCGTGGGCATCGCTGACGTGCTTTCGCACTTGTTGGAACGCTATTTCTCGGACGAGAAATATTCCGACACCACGGACTACCTGATAGAAGGCGCGATTCGTGCGTTGCTCGTGAATGCAGACAAGCTCATCGCCAACCAGAAAGACGTGAACGCCCGCGGAGAAATCCAGTGGCTTGCAAGCGTCGCTCATGGCGGGTTCCTGGATGCAGGGCGTCGTGCGGACTGGGGCTCGCATCGAATCGAACATGAACTTTCTGCCCAGTACAACATCACTCACGGCGAAGGCATGGCGGTGGTGACTGTTGCTTGGACAAAGTACATGGCGGTGAAAAAGCCCTGGAGGCTTGCGCTCCTTGCGAGCCGTGTGTTCGGTGTAGATTCCTTCAACTACAGTGAAACCGAACGTGCGCTGATCCTTTCGGAAAAGCTTGCGGCATTCTTCAAAAAACTGGGGCTCGCGACGACGCTTGCAGACTTGAAGATTGGCGATAAGGACTTCGACGCGATGGCTGCCCGTGCTACGCGCAATGGCAAGGTCGGGCACTACGTGCCGCTGGATGCTGCCGCCATCAAGGAAATTTTGAAAATCGCACTGTAATCAAAAAACTTAAACAAAAACAAAACGGTGCCAACGCACCAAAAGGAGAGTACAAACAATGGCAAGAGTAAAATTTATTGAATCGGTTGACGAAGCTCAGGGCAAGGCCAAGGAAGCCTACGAAAAGCTCGTTTCTACAGGCAAGATCACCAACATGAAGCGTGCGTTGTTGCAGGACTACGCGACGTTCGACGCCTTCATGGGCTGGTATACCAGCTGGGCCCGCCTCGTGGAAATCATCGGCCAGCGCGCTGCTACGGTCTACGCCCACGCGGTTTCTACCACCAACAGCTGCCAGCTCTGCTCGCTGTTCTTCATCAGCGACCTGAAGGCTCTCGGAATCGACCCGAACGGGTTCGAATACGAGAAGAACGAAGAAATCCTCGTGAAGCTTGCAAGGCAAATCGTGAAGGACCCCACCTCCGTTCCGGATTCTTACTTCGAGGAACTGCACAAGTTCTACAACGATTCCGAAATCGTGGCCATCGTGGGCTTTGCCGCCCAGATGATTGCGACGAACAACTTCAACTCCGTGTTGAAAATCGACGTGGACCATCGCTTGCTCCCGATTGTGGGTGAATTCAAGCCTGCCACCTGGAGAAAGGACATCAAGTAGTTTTGTACTCTCCGCACAAAAGGGACGTCTCTGGAAAAAAGCGATGTTTTTCAGAGGCGTCTTTTTTTTGTACATTCCCTATGCAGCGACCAGGTCCAGGAAATATCGGTGGATGCTTGTGTCGCTGTTGAGTTCCGGGTGGAACGAGAGTGCGATTTGATTCCTGTATTTCACGGCGACAATCTGCTCGGTGTTTGCGCTATCGGAATTTCCGTTTGTACTTGCCGTCCGCGAAAGAATCTCCACATCGTCGCTGACGGATTCGAAGAATGGGGCACGAATAAATGTCTGCGGGACCTTCCCGATATGCGCGACCTCATTTTCGGTGAAAAAACTGCCGAGCTGTCGGCCGTAAGCGTTGCGACGGATAATGGCGGGGAGCGTCGCGAAGTGGGCGTCTTTTTCGCCTGCGATTTTTTCGGCAAGCAGGATGGCGCCTGCACATGTCGCAAGTACGGGCAATCCAGCTTGAATTTTAGCCCTGAGCGGTTCAAAAAGCCCGAGGTCGCGCAGGAGTTTCCCTTGTACGGTACTTTCGCCTCCGGGGAGAACGAGTCCGTCGATAGTGCGGTCCAAGTCTCGCAGCTGGCGGATTTCAAAGACATCGGCGCCGAGCGCTTGCAGGATGCGTTCATGTTCGATGAATGCCCCCTGTACCGCTAGCACGCCGATTTGCGGCTTGTCAATATTCATTATTTCCCCCTTTCGGCCATGAGCAGAGCAATTTCCTGTTCGTTGATGCCGACCATGGCTTCGCCCAGGTCTTCGGAAAGCTTGGCGATGAGTTTTGCGTCGGTGTAGTTGGTGACTGCCTGCACGATGGCGGCGGCGCGTTTGGCGGGGTTGCCCGACTTGAAGATTCCGGAACCCACGAATACGCCTTCGGCGCCGAGCTGCATCATAAGGGCGGCATCGGCAGGGGTGGCGACGCCCCCGGCGGCGAAGTTCACCACCGGGAGTTTCTTGTGGTCGTGAACGTAGCGCACCAGGTCGTACGACACCTGGAGTTCCTTCGCACGGTTGAAAAGTTCGTCTTCGCGCAGGCTCGAAATGCGGGCGATTTCCTGGTTCATGAGGCGCATGTGGCGTACGGCCTGGACGATGTCGCCCGTGCCCGGCTCGCCCTTGGTGCGAATCATGGAGGCGCCTTCTTCGATACGGCGGAGCGCTTCTCCCAAATCTTTTGCACCGCAGACGAACGGAACTTCGAAATCGCGCTTGTTGATGTGGAAAACGTCATCGGCAGGGGAAAGAACTTCGCTTTCGTCGATGTAGTCAATTTCGATGGCCTGCAAAATCTGCGCTTCTGCAAAGTGACCGATGCGACATTTTGCCATGACCGGGATGGAAACGGCGTCCTGGATTCCCTTGATCATTTTCGGGTCGCTCATTCTGGAGACTCCTCCGGCGGCTCGGATGTCGGCCGGGATGCGTTCAAGGGCCATGACGGCGGCGGCGCCTGCGGCCTCGGCAATTTTGGCCTGTTCGGGGGTGGTCACGTCCATAATGACGCCGCCTTTGAGCATTTGGGCAAGATTCTTGTTGAGTTCGTAACGGTTCTGGTCTGCCATGTAAATCTCCTTGAAAAAGTGAATCGTTTGTTTTCAAGGCGTAATTTAAAACATTCCCTAGACTTGCTCAATATTCAGTTTTTTATTATTTTAATAAGGTCAGTTTAATACCAGATATACAAATAGAATAAGGTCAGATGATGTTTAGTTATGATATGTCTAAGGCGGGTGCAAACAGCCTCTACCATTACCTTTACCAGTGCATCAAAAAGGATATCGTAAGCGGGAACATCCTTGCCGAAGAGCAGCTCCCTTCCAAAAGGAATTTGGCACGGAATTTGGGCGTCAGCGTAGTGACTGTCGAAAACGCTTATGCGCAACTCCTGACGGAAGGCTTTGTCTATTCGCTCCCTAAGAAGGGATTTTTTGTCGCTGATATCAATGCTTCTGTAAAATCTACTACACAGCGCAAGCGAAAGGTGCCGCACACCCGTAGGTTCCGTGCGGGTATGCTTGAAGAATCGGAACATACAGATTCCAAATACATCGCCGACTTTGCGAGTAACGGGGCCGATATCGAGGCGTTCCCCTTTACCACTTGGGCAAAGATTACTCGCGAGGTTCTTTGCGAAAGGCAGAGGGATTTGCTGAAGGTCTCTCAAGGCTCTGGCACATTGGAATTGCGCTGCGCTATTGCCCGCATGCTCCGGGAATTCAGGAATATTCAGGTGGCACCGGAGCAGATTGTGATAGGTGCCGGTACGGACTATCTGTATGGGCTGCTAGTCCAGTTGCTCGGCTTTGACAAGTGCTATGCCGTCGAGGATCCGGGCTGGGCCAAGATTTCGAAAATATATGGCCAGTACGGTGTCAAGGTTTGCCACATTCCTATTCAAGGTGATGATTTTACCGATGCTGTGAAAAAGTCCGAAGCGGACATCGTTCACATTTCCCCGTCGCACCATTTCCCGACGGGAAAGGTGATGCCTGTGGGAGAGCGTTATCGCTTGCTCAGTTGGGCGGCAGAATCCCCGAAACGCTATATCGTAGAAGACGACTACGACAGCGAATTGCGCATGACCGGCAAACCGATTCCCGCCTTGCAGAATATCGATGTTACCGAAAAGGTCATCTATCTGAATACATTTTCCAAGACAATGACGTCGGCCATCCGAATCGCATACATGGTGCTCCCGCCGCACCTTGCCGAAAAATTTCGCGACGAGCTTTCGTTCTATTCGTGTACAGTATCGAATCTTGACCAATACGTGATGGCGAAATTTCTGAATCTCGGGTATTACGAAACGCACATCAATCGCATGCGCAACTTATACCGCGCCAAGCGCGATGCGTTGCTGACTGCTATTCGCAAGAGCCGCCTTTCCGATGTTGCAAGTATTTATGAAGAAGATGCTGGCTTGCATTTTATTCTGGAAGTCCGCACCAAATGCTCCGACGATGAAGTATGCAGGCGCCTGCGTCAAAAGGGTGTCAACATAAAGGCTCTCTCGGAATACTATTTCAAGGCTGAACCTTCCGTGCACAAATTCGTCATCAACTATTCTTCTGTTGAAAAGAAGAACATGCAGAAGGCTGTGCAGGCGCTGGTTCAGGGTTACATCTAACCTAATACTTTTTGTTTACGGTTCGCCCGAGAAGGTCAAACGAACGGCTCTTCGGGAGAACAGAAGCGCGGATTCCCTTTTTGCGGATGGCCGTCGTCTCTTGCTTCGTATAGGTGAAGTAATAGTAAGTCGTGAATTCGTCCGATTGAATTTTCAGGGTATAGTTGTTTTCGCTGGAGGCGTACGTGATGGTCGAAACCGTATCACCCTCGGAAGAGGTTTCGTAACATTTGGAATCGCTTGAATCGCTTACGTACACGTCTATTGAACGAATTCCTGATTCCTTGTCGGCCCCTTTATAGGTTGTATGCACAATGGAATCGCCTGTAAGGATTATTTCGGAATATCCGGATGTCCCGAAGTCTAGGCTTTTTGTCAATATTTGCGCCGCGTTGGCTGTAAGCTTGATGGAACGTTGTTGCCCCAATGTTCCAAAGCCGTAAAAGTCTTCAGAAATATACGTGGTGTCTGCAGACGAAGAATCCTTCATCAAATATTCATAGCCTGTTTTAGTCAGCTTGTTGGGGTCTTGATTCCAGTAGTACTTGTATTCTGTTGTCGAATTGTCCTGATAGGATGTCGATTGATAATTGTCGAGTCTGCCTTCGGCATAGGAGTATTTCATTGAGCCTACTCCGGGCATGGAAAGGGAATCTAGCTGGAATTCGGCATTAGGCTTCAAGTATAAATTGGACAGAATTTGGAAATAGAGGCCGGTGCAGGAATTTGCCGACGCATATTGCATTGCTGCCAAAAGGCAGAATAAGATTTTTTTCATGTTCCCTCCATATTTTTACTAACGCATCTAAAATTAGTTTTTATTGAAAGGATAATGTGTGCCGAACTTTTTTACGTGACAGGCGTCATTGAAAAATGTTGTCAGGAATCATCTCTTTTTTCTTTGACATGGCAGTGCCGCATTAGGGCGGCGATATAAGCTTGGGCGTAGCGCGATGGCGTTACGCTTTTTCGCATTACGTAGCCGATGGTCATCTTGTCGATTACAGAAAGCGGCTTTGCGATAATTTCCTTGCCGTTTAGCTTGTGGCTGATGACGCCGGAGCAGATGGTGTAGCCGTCGAGGCCAATCAGCAAGTTGAAAAGTGTGGCGCGGTCACGGACTTTTATATTTCGCGGGCAGTCGAAGTCGATGGCGGTGAGCGGTTCTTCGGCGAAGTAGAAGGAATTGAAGTTGCCTTGTTCGTATGTCAGGTACGGGAACGGTTTTAGATCGGCAAGCGTGATGCGTTCCTTTTTGGCGAGCGGGTTCTTGGACGACATGAACACGTGCAACGGTGTAGTGAACAAGGGCTCGAATACCAAGTTGTTTTTCCGAATCAGGTTGCGAATGACTTTTTCGTTTTTGCCGCTCAGGTAGAGCACTCCAATTTCACTTTTCATCTTGGTGACATCATCGATGATTTCGTTTGTCTGCGTCTCGCGGAGCGTGAAGTCGTAACTGGGGCCGCCAAACTTGCGGATAACATCGACAAAGGCGTTTACGGCGAAGGAATAGTGCTGGCAACTGACGGAAAAAATCGTGTTCCCGTTTTCGCCCCCCTTGTAGTGTTCTTCGAGGAGCGAGGCTTGTTCAAGAACCTGACGCGCATAGGAGAGGAACTCGTCGCCTTCGTTCGTGATGGTGACGCCCTTGTTGCTGCGAATGAAAATCGTTACACCCATTTCTTCTTCGAGTTCGTGAATAGCAGCTGTCAGGCTGGGCTGCGATATAAAGACTCGCTTGGATGCTTCGGTGATATTTAGCGTGTCGGCGACCGCTACGGCGTATTTAAGTTGTTGTAAAGTCATAGTGTTATTTTATTGCTGGTTATCCACCATAGATTTAAACTATGGTGATGTGATAAAAAATAGTATTTTACCTATTTCAAAAAAGATGGTATATTTGCACACGAACAAAATAACATATAAAAAAGGTAGGTAAAGCGGTATGACAACGAAAAAAACATCAGTAATTGGTTTCCCGCGTATTGGTAAGGCTCGTGAACTCAAGTTTGCAAGTGAAAAATTCTTCAAGGGCGAAATTTCTGAAGCAGAACTGCAGAAGACGGCGGCCGAAATCCGCCTGTACGGTTGGCAGAAGCAAAAGGCGGCTGGCATTGACTTCATTCCGTCCAATGATTTTTCGTTCTACGATAACGTTCTTGATACGGCGTTCTTGCTCGGGGCCGTGCCTGCGCGCTACAAGGAACTTGGACTTTCTGAACTTGAAACGTATTTTGCCGCTGCGCACGGCTATCAGGGCGAAAAGGGCGATGTCAAGGCCCTCCCGATGAAGAAATGGTTCAATACGAACTATCACTATATTGTTCCCGAATTGGACGACTCTACTGAACTTGCTGTTGCAGGCGATGTGAAGCCCCTTCGGGAATACAACGAGGCGAAGGCCGCCGGGGTACATACAGTGCCTAGCCTCGTTGGACCTTATACCTTCTTGAAGCTTGCCCGCTACAATGGCAAGAGGAATGCTTCTGCATTCGCGACACCTGCGGTGAACGCCTACTTGAAGCTGGCCGAACAGCTGGCGGCGGCCGGAGCCGAGTGGGTTAGCTTTGCCGAACCCGCGCTCGTCTTCGACTTGAGTGAAGAAGACAAGCAGTTCTTCAAGGCCATCTATAGCGCCCTTCTGGAACAGTTGCACGCGAAGGCTTCGGTTAAGGTCCTTTTGCAGACTTACTTCGGTGATATCCGCGATGTCTATCAAGAAGTCGTTTCGCTCGGTTTCGACGGTATCGGTATCGACTTTGTCGAAGGCATCAAGTCCCTTGAACTGCTCAAGACGGGCTTCCCGAAAAACGCCACTTTGTTTGCGGGCGTGGTGAACGGCAAGAACATCTGGCGCGCCGATTACGAAAAGAAAAATCTCCTTCTGATTGAAATCGAGAAGGTTGTCGATGCTTCCCGCCTGGTTGTGGGTACTTCGTGCTCGCTGTTGCATGTGCCGTATACGGTTGCTGCTGAACAGAAGCTCTCTCCGGAAATCTTGAAGCATTTTGCCTTTGCCGAAGAAAAGCTTGTGGAACTTTCTGATATTGCATCGGAAAATCCGGATGCCATCGAAAAGAACAGGACGCTCTTCGGGATCGACCGCGTGAAGGCTACACCTTCGGTGCAGTCTGCGCTGGCTGCCCTCAATGATTCTGACTTTGTGCGTAGCCCTGCCCGTGCGGAGCGCCGCAACATCCAGGCTGCCGAATTTAACCTCCCGGCTTACCCCACGACGACTATTGGGTCGTTCCCGCAGACGGCCGAAGTCCGTGCGAACCGCGCCGCCTTCAGGAAGGGCGAAATCACCCGCGAACAGTATGTGACGTTCAACCAGAAGAAGATTGCGCAGTGCATTGCCCTGCAAGAAAGCATCGGCCTCGACGTGATTGTGCATGGCGAATTCGAACGCAACGACATGGTGGAATATTTCGGTACGCAGATTGACGGGTTCATCTTCACGCAGAACGCCTGGGTGCAGAGCTACGGCACGCGCTGCGTCAAGCCGCCTGTAGTGTGGGGCGATATTCACCGCAGCAAGCCAATCACTGTCGAGTGGTCCGTGTTTGCGCAGAAGCAGACGAGCAAGCCCGTGAAGGGTATGCTTACCGGCCCCGTGACAATCCTCAACTGGTCTTTCCCGCGCGAAGATATTTCGCTCAAGACGCAGGCACAGCAGATTGGCCTTGCCATCCGCGACGAAGTTTTAGACCTCGAAAAGAACGGCATCAAGATTATCCAGATTGACGAAGCCGCCCTCCGCGAAAAGCTGCCGCTGCGCAAGAGTGACTGGCACAAGGAATACCTCGACTGGGCTATCCCCGCGTTCCGCCTGGTGCATGCAAAGGTCAGGCCCGAAACGCAGATCCACACGCACATGTGCTACAGTGAATTCAACGATATCGTGAAGGATATCGATGCGATGGATGCCGATGTCATCACGTTCGAGGCAAGCCGTTCCGACCTCAAGCTGCTCGATGCGCTCAACGAAGCCCGTTTTGAAACGCAGGTGGGCCCGGGTGTGTACGACATTCATTCACCGCGCGTGCCTTCCGTGGATGAGATTGTGAAGACAATCCACAAGATTATAGACAAGGTTCCGCAGGCTAATGTGTGGGTGAACCCCGATTGCGGCCTCAAGACCCGTGGCGAAGCAGAAACGACCGCAAGTCTCAAGAACCTGGTTGCCGCAGCAAAGCAGTTGCGCGCCGAAGTCTAAGAAATTTCCGTTTTACACCTCAACAAGTCCTGCAGGCTCCCCCGCTTGCAGGACTTTTACGCTTTTAGGGTGATTTTTGTTGATTTGGGGCGTTTTAATAGCCTTTTCCTATACACTAGTTATAGGCAAAAACTATTGGTAAGAAAAATGTAAGAAAAATTGACTCCGTTTTCGTTATTTCCCTATTGAAAAGGTAGGAAAAAGGTTCTAATTTACACCCAGTACAGAAAATTAATCACCCCGATTAAAAAGGAATTTCACAAATGACAACACAGAACAAACTCCATTTCGAAACGCTTCAGCTCCACGTTGGCCAGGAACAGGCAGACCCCGCAACCGATTCCCGCGCGGTTCCTATTTACCAGACCACCTCTTACGTTTTCCACAGCGCTCAGCACGCCTCTGACCGCTTCCATCTGAAAGATGCGGGCAACATCTACGGCCGCCTCACCAACACGACGCAGGACGTTTTTGAAAAGCGCATCGCCGCTCTCGAAGGCGGTATCGCTGGCCTCGCCGTCGCTTCCGGTGCAGCTGCCCTCACTTACGCCATCACGGCTCTCGCCCGCAAGGGTGACCACGTGGTTGCCCAGCGCACCATCTACGGCGGCACCTACAACCTCTTGCAGCACACGCTCCGCCCGTTCGGCATCGACACTACGTTCGTGAACACCCGCGACCTGAAGGAAGTCGAAAGCTCCATCAAGGACAACACGAAGCTCGTGCTCATCGAAACTCTCGGCAACCCGCACTCCGACATCCCGGATATCGAAGCGATTTCTGAAATCGCCCACAAGCACAAGATTCCGGTGCTCATCGACAACACCTTCGGTACTCCTTACCTGATCCGCCCGCTGGAACACGGCGCCGACATCGTGATCCACTCCGCCACCAAGTTCATCGGCGGTCACGGTACGACCCTTGGCGGCATCATCGTCGATGGTGGCAAGTTTGACTGGGCTGCAAGTGGCAAGTTCCCGCAGTTCACCGAAACGAACCCGAGCTACGGCGTTCCGTTTACCGCTGCTGCCGGCGCTGCTGCCTACATCGTTTACATCCGCGCTATTCTCCTCCGCGACGAAGGTGCTGCGATTTCCCCGTTCAACGCTTTCCTCCTGCTTCAGGGCACCGAAACGCTTTCGCTCCGCCTTGACCGCCATGTGGAAAACACCAAGAAGGTTCTCGAGTTCCTCGTGAAGCACCCGAAGGTCGCGAAGGTGAACCACCCGAGCTTTGCCGACCATCCGGACCACAAGCTTTACGAACGCTACTTCCCGAACGGCGGCGGTTCCATCTTCACGTTCGACGTGAAGGGCGGCCAGGAAGAAGCCTTCAAGTTCATCGATAGCCTCAAGATTTTCAGCTTGCTCGCTAACGTCGCCGACGTGAAGAGCCTTGTGGTTCACCCGTACACCACGACCCACTCGGAACTCACTCCGGAAGAACTCGCCGCTGCAGGCATTTCTCCGGCAACGATCCGCCTCTCCATCGGTACGGAACACTACGAAGATATCATCAACGACCTTGACCAGGCATTGAACAACATTTAATTAAACAAAAAAAGGAATTTCACCATGTCAAAAATTTATACCTCTGCCGACCAGCTCATTGGTCACACCCCGCTTCTCGAACTCACCCACGTCGAAGAAGGCCTCGGCGCCAAGATTTTGGCGAAGCTCGAATACTTCAACCCCGCAGGTTCCGTGAAGGACCGTATCGCCAAGGCGATGCTCGATGACGCCGAAAAGAGCGGAAAGCTCAAGAAGGGCGCTGTCATCATCGAACCGACTTCCGGTAACACCGGCATTGGTCTTGCTTCCGTCGCCGCTGCCCGCGGTTACCGCATCATCATCGTGATGCCGGAGACCATGAGCGTGGAACGCCGCCAGCTGATGAAGGCCTACGGTGCCGAACTTGTGCTCACCGAAGGTGCGAAGGGCATGAAGGGCGCTATTGCCAAGGCCGATGAACTTGCTAAGGAAATTCCGAACAGCTTCATCCCGGGCCAGTTCGTGAACCCGGCCAACCCGGCTGCCCACAAGGCTACCACTGGCCCCGAAATCTGGGAAGATACCGATGGCAAGGTGGACATCTTTGTTGCCGGTGTCGGTACGGGTGGTACTGTTTCTGGCGTGGGTGAATACCTCAAGAGTCAGAACCCGAACGTGAAGGTCGTGGCCGTTGAACCTGCCAGCTCTCCGGTGCTCAGCAAGGGCGTCGCAGGCTCCCACAAGATCCAGGGCATCGGTGCGGGCTTCGTTCCTGATACGCTCAACACCAAGGTCTACGACGAAATCATCGCTGTCGAAAATGAAGCTGCTTTCGAAGCCGGCCGCGAAATCGGCAAAAAGGAAGGCGTGCTCGTGGGTATTTCTTCCGGCGCTGCTCTCTGGGCTGCAAAGGAACTCGCAAAGCGCCCCGAAAACAAGGGTAAGACGATTGTCGCTCTCCTCCCGGATACCGGCGACCGCTATCTCTCTACCGCCTTGTTCGCAGATTAGTGTATAACTTTCACATCTCCGGCCCCCTGGGTTTTATACCTGGAGGGCCTTTTTCTATTTTTCAATTGCGAAACTTTCGGCATGGCGCGCAGTTAAAAAATGGAAGCGCCTGTTGAACAAAATGAGGTGTTTATGAGCGTTACGATGCAAGAAGTGATGAAACAGTCCGGCGTGGCATTCGGCACGAGCGGAGCCCGCGGCCTGGTGACCGCGATGACGGACCGCGTGTGCTATGTTTATGCACGCTCGTTCATCAAGTACTGCGAACAGAGCTACAAGTGTGAACACGCGATTGCGATTGCGGGTGACTTGCGCCCGAGTACGGAACGCATTTTGAAGGCGCTCGTGAAGGCGGGCGAGGACAGCGCGTGGAAGGTTGTGTACTGCGGTCGCATTCCGAGCCCGGCGATTGCGCTGTACGGCATCGACAAGGCGCTCCCGACCATCATGGTGACGGGCAGCCACATTCCGGCCGACCGCAACGGCATCAAGTTCAACCACCCGCAGGGTGAAATTTCCAAGAAGGACGAACAGGGAATCGTCTCGCAGGCGGTGGACTTTGACGAAAATATTTTTGATGCGAACGGCATGCTGAAAAATGCGCCCGCTCTCCCGGCAGTCGAGATGGAAGCCGAAGAAAATTACTGCAAGCGCTATCCGGAATTTTTCGGTACCAAAGCCTTGCAGGGCCTTACCATTGGCGTGTATCAGCATTCCGCCGTGGGCCGCGACATCGTGGTGAAGGTCTTGGAAAGCCTGGGCGCTACGGTGAAGCCTTTTGCCCGCAGTGAAACTTTTATTCCGGTGGATACGGAAGCGATTCGCAAAGAAGATGAAGAACTTGCCCGCGAATTTGCGCACAAGGATTTTGTGGATGCGATTTTCAGTACCGACGGCGATAGCGACCGCCCGCTCTTGGCAGACGATGTGGGCATGTGGCTGCGTGGCGACGTGCTGGGCATCCTCGCTGCCCAGGCGCTTGGCGTCAAGCGCATTGCAACTCCGGTGAGTTGCAATACGTCGCTCGAAAAATGCGGCAGCTTCGAGAAGATTTGCCGCACGCGCATCGGTAGCCCGTATGTAATCGCCGGCATGGAAAGCCTGGTCGACAATGCCGACGCATCCGTGTCCGTCGCAGGCTACGAGGCCAACGGCGGCTTTTTGCTGCAGACGAATTTAACGCGCGAATTTATTGATAGCGATGGTCGCGGCGGCGAGATGCGCGCGACCCGCACGCTGCCGGCGCTGCCGACCCGCGATGCGTTGCTCCCGATGATTGCCGTGATGGTCCGCGTGCGCGAAGAACGCATGTGCGTGGTAGACCTGCTCAAGAAACTCCCGAAGCGCTTTACTGTGAGCGACCGCCTCAAGGAATTTCCGACCGAAATCTCGAAGGCAAAACTTGCCGAAATCCGCGAACAGAAACTCGGTGCAAAACTCTTCGGTTCCTTGACAGCGAAACCCTCCAAGTTCAAGCCCAAGGACGGTTCAACTCCGAGGCCCTTCCATGGTGAAGTTGTCGCCATCGATGAGACGGATGGTTACCGCATGGAATTTGATTCCGGCGATATCGTGCACCTGCGCCCGAGCGGCAACGCTCCGGAATTCCGCTGCTACGTGGAAACCGAGGCCAAGGACCGCTCCGACGAACTGCTTGCGGGCTGCATGAAGGTTATGGAAGGCTGGCGCAAGTAAGTTGCCGGTTTTTGTAAATCAGGCCGAAAAAGTCCACATTTGACAATCGACTCCAGTTAGGGTATATTTAGATATATGCCCTTTTCGGCATGTGGAATGGAGTTGGTCTATGAATTTTCTTTCGCACAGTCATGTTGTTCCGTGCGTTGCTGCGGCTGTATTCGCGACGGCTTTTTCGTCGTTGGCCTTTGCACAAACTAAGGTCGTTGTCGACCCCGGCAAAAAATACCAGGTTTTCGAAGGCTGGGGCACGAGCCTCTGCTGGTGGGCCGTGAAGGCGGGCGCCTGGAGCGAGGCGAACCGCAGCAAGCTCATCGGTGCGATTGCCGACCCCGATACGGGACTGGGCTACACGATTTTCCGCTACAACATCGGCGGCGGCGACCAGCCGGGCCATGACCACCTCACGAAGGGTGACGGCGGCGGCAAGGTTCCGGGTTACAAGCCGACAGAAAAAGGCGATTACGACTGGACGGCCGACCCGTACCAGCGCACGATTGCATTGGAACTCGCCAAGCGCGTGAAGGACCCGATTTTCGAGGCATTCAGCAATTCGCCCCCGTGGTGGATGACCAAGAGCGGCTGTGTTTCGGGAAGTAGCGACGGCAGCGACAACCTCAAGGAAGACTACTTTGACGACTTCGCGGATTACCTCTCCGAAGTGGCGCTGCACTTCAAGACGGAATGGGGGCTCACGTTCCGCACGGTGGAACCTTTCAACGAGCCGAGCGCCGGCTGGTGGAAGTCGAACGGCGGGCAGGAAGGCTGCGGTTTCAAGAACAACCAGTCCAGGATGATTGTGGAACTCGGCAAGGCGCTCCAGAAGAAGGGGCTCTTCCCGGAGACGTCGGTGAGCGCTGCCGACGAGACGTCCATCAAGCAGGCGCACGACCAGCTGGGCAACTACACCGCGGAGGCGCTCTCTTACCTGGGTCAGGTGAACACGCACAGTTATTCCGACGGCAGCTACCGCAAGCAGCTTTTCAACCGCGCCTTCGGCCTGAACAAGCGCCTTTGGCAGTCCGAAACGGGCCCGCTCAGCAAGAGCGGCGACGAGCACATCGCGCTCTGGATGGCGAACGTGATTATCCAGGACCTGCGCGACATGCATGCGGAAGCGTGGATAGACTGGCAGATTGGCGACCCGGCCGAAAACTGGCGCAGCCTTGCGCTCAACCACAGCAAGCAGACCTTTACGCCGAACGCGCGCTACTACATGCACGCCGCATTCAGCCGCTACATCCGTCCGGGGTCCCGCATTATCGATAGCGATAACGGCAATACGCTTGCGGCACTCACGCCCGATGGCGCCCTGGTGCTTATCGTGCGCAACAGCGGCTCTAGCGACGTGAAGTATGAATTCGACCTGGGCGAGTTCGTGAAGATTGGCACGAGCGCGAAGGTGGTGCGGTTCGAACTGCCCGGCAGCTTGACCAAACAATCTGATATCGCGGTTTCGGGCAAGGCACTCTCGATGACAGCGAAGGCCAACACGATCACCACGATGGTGATTGACGGTGCCGAAGGTGGCGCCTGCAAGCCGGATTCCATCATCCCGTACGTGAAAATCCACAACAATACCGGCTGGGACGAGACGACTGACGTGAAGCTGAACAAGGGTGACTCGCTGGTGATTGGCCCGCACCCGTGGGAAGGCGGGCGCTGGGTGTGGAGCGGCCCGAACGGCTTTACTTCTACCAGCCGCGAAATCCGCTTCAAGAACATGGACGGCACCAAGAGCGGCTACTACAAGGCGGTGCATACGAACGCTTCGGGTTGCGAAGGCTCCGTGACCTTCAAGGTGGTGGTGGACGATCCGGCGCACCCGTTCGTGGAACCCGATACGAGCGAGCAGGATTCTACAGGCGATACGTCGGCGGTGGCATTGCGCGATTTTGGCATGTGCCCGCTGGGGGCGCTTTGGACCAACGAACCGGTGCAGGTCTTTGACGTGCAGGGTCATTACCTCGGTGCAATGCGCGAAGAAAAGGTACGTTCGCTGAATGCAGGCGTGTACTTGCTCCGCGCCGGGAAGAACGTGCGCAAGGTTCGCGTGGAATAGCGATTTACTATACTTTTGCACATGCTCTTACAGACAACTGCACGGAAAGTTATACTTGCTATTATTGCCGCCTTGCTGCTTGTTACTACAGGCAAGGACTGGTTTGATTTCTACAGGTGCGGCGCTGTGGACCAGTGCCTCATGGATGCAGGAGTCTTGCAACTTTATACAAAGTTTGCGATATCGTTTTTGCTTACGGTGCTGGCATTTATCGTAACGCGCGATTCGTTTTCCAAACTTGATGCAAAGATTCTCCGCATAGCGTTCATCTTCTCGCTTCTTGCTGATTCCTGTTTCAATATCATCAAGATAGCTGCTCCGGATGAACGCGCGCTTAGCAATACTCTCGGCATCGCGTTCTTCATTATGTTCCAGGTAGGGCTCATCCACAGGCATACGCGCAAGTCAGAAACCGACGATAAGCCAGGGAAGGTGCACAAGTTCCTGCTGATACCGGTGGCGGGTTTTGCGGCATCGCTTTTGGGCGGTAAAGTCATCGAGCCTACGCTCGGCAACGTCATGCTTGTGGTTGTCGCCGTGTACGCCATCTTCCTTATCACGTCGCTGGTAGTTGCACTCTTCGTTTCACGCAACAGCTATTTTCCGGCGGCAAGCGCGCGGCTTATCCGCTGGGGCATGGTCGTGTTCTTCATTGGCGATGCACTTGTCGGCCTTGCGCTAATGACGGGCGAAGACCACAGCACCCTGCAGGCGGTTGCGGAAGTTGCAAACAACTTTGTCTGGTGGGCGTACGTGCCTGCGCAGCTGATGCTTATCGCCTCTTGTCGAAAATCAGTTTAGCAGATTAAAAAAGAAATGGCGGGTAGAACCCGCCATCACTTTTTTGTAGATACAAAAAAAGGCATCCGTCCACGGTGGAACACTCGAAACTACTATTTAAAAAAGATAGCAGTGCCTTGGTGCTTCGTTTTTCACGTCAAAGCGCGCCTAAACTAGACCACAAGAGCCACGAGCTGTTATTATCTTGTTAGATCGGGCGTTAATCCGTGCGATGCCTGTGTTACAAATATACCTTTATTTCTGGGCAGAATCAATAGGGCTTATGCCCTATTTTGCACTTTGTTTGTCATGGAAATGTAAAAAGCCCAGCAATGCCGGGCTGAATGTAAAAACTGAATTACGTAGAGCGTGCCTTAGACCCAGTCGCTGTCGCGCGATTCCGGATGTTCCAGACCTTCGTCCAGGAGAGCCGCAATTTCCTTGATTCCATTGTTCAGTTCGTCGCGTTCCACCTTGACCTGGTGCAGCATTTTCCGGAGTTCCGAAATTTGCTGGCCGAATTCCAGTGCGAGCAGGGCGAATTTCTTGCCTGCTTCAAGGTTGTAGCGGTCGTAACTGGTGTAGCGTTCATCGATGTAATCGATGATATCCTTCAATTCCCCGTCGGGAAGGTCGGTCCTGATCTGTAGCCGTTCGCCGGCTACAGTCACGCTTACGGACCTGTGTTGGTTCAATTCTGCCATTATTTCATTCCTACGCCGAATGGATCGTCATCCATCAGCATCCTTAGCCGAAAAAACCGGTAGGCGAGCCTCCATTGCTCGCGAAAAGGTCCGGTTCCTTCTCATTGGCGGGGTGAATTTCGATGGGCTCTTCCTCTTCTTCGGCTGCCTGGTTGAAGTCGAGTTCGGGCTCGCTAAGTTCTTCGGCGGGTTCAACGACGGGCTCGCTGGCCTGCGCCTCGGCGACTTCAGGTTCGCCCTGTTCGGCGGGCGCCTCGGCCTGAACGGATTCCTCTACTGCGGGTTCTGCGGCCGGGGCTTCGCTTGCAGCCTCGGGTTCGTCAGTGAAGGACACGTTCACGGGAATCTCGGTGCCGAGTTCGCTTTCGATGGTCGAGACCATCTGCTTGAACTGTTCCTGTGCCTGTAGGATTTCTTCGCCCTGTTCCTTGATGGTCTCGTTGAGGCTAGCCTTCTCGGCATTCAGGGCCTCGATGGCGGCATCCTTCTCGGCGATGGTCTTGTCGAGTTCCGCGATTTTCCCGTTGAGGATGGCCTCGTTCGCCTTGGAGGCGGCGCAGTCGTTGCGGAGGGCGTTGTTCGCCTCGTCCCTTTCGCGGATTTCGTCGGAAAGTTTTGCAATTTCGTTCTTGGTGGCTTCCAGGCTTTCGTTCGCCTGGCTCAGCATGGCGTTCTTCTCGTTGAGCATGCCTTCGAGTTCGGCGATGCGTGCGTTGGCGCCTTCGAGTGATCCGCGGAGCCCGTCAATTTCGCCCTGTTTCTGGTTTATGGCCTCGTCCTGTGCGGCAGCCTGGTTTGCGCGTGCCGTCAGTGCCGCCTTGCAGTCCGCTATTTCGCTGTTGAGACTCTCGACGACGAGGTCCCTGTCCTGCATTGCGGCCTCTTTGCTGGCTAGGCTCTGTTTTAGATTGGCGACCTCTTGCCGTAGGTTGCGGACGGTCGCCAGTACTCCATCCACCCGTTGCGAGAGAAGATTGATGTTCTCTGAATTCATTTATCGCTCCGTAAAAATCAGGGGATACATATCACCAATAAAAAGATATATAAAAAAACTTGCCCAAAGTATGAAAAAAAACATAAAAATTGACATAGCGCAAAAATGCGGTATTTTTGATGTCGAGTTCCAATTTGTGCCGGAAGGGCTTTTTTACTTTTGAAAGCGTATGCTTCCCGTGAACGAGCACATAGAACGGCGCCTAGCCGAGCTCCCCGCGTTGCCGGGGGTCTACATTATGCGGAATTCGCAGGGGAAGATTATCTATATCGGCAAGGCGAAGGTGCTCAAGAACCGCGTGAGGAGCTACTTTGACGGCAGCGACCATGCGGGCCACCGGGCCGCGACACTCATGCTGCCCTTTATCCGCGACATCGAGTGGATTATTACCGAGAGCGAGTCCGAGGCGCTTATCCTGGAAGCGAACCTCATCCGCAAGCACACGCCCAAGTACAACGTGCTGCTGAAGGACGACAAGCATTTCCCGTACCTGGCGTTCTCGGTGCACGAAGACTTCCCGAGGCTGTTCCTTTCGCGTGCGGTGCGCAAGGACGGCTGCCAGTATTTTGGTCCGTACCTGAATTCCCGAATGATAGCACAGTTGCAGGACATTGCCGCACGGCTCTTCAAGATACGCGAATGCAAGCTGAAACTCCCGCTCAAGACCCCGCAAAGGCCCTGCCTCAATTACCACATAGGGCGGTGTAGCGCCCCCTGCGCGGGGCTTATAACGAAGGAGGAGTACCACAAGGCGGTGCTCCAGACGCAGATGCTCCTGAACGGCAAGCGCGACGACCTGATTGGGCAATGGGAACGCGAAATGCAGGAGGCGAGCGACCGGCTGGATTTCGAAACGGCGATGAAAAAGCGCGACGCCATCGAGGCTTTGCGGGCCACGGGAATCCACCAGAAGACGGACGTGACCGACCCGAACCTTTCCCTCGATGTGCTGAGCCTGCGCCGCAACGGAACGATGGCGGCCGCCGTCATTTTCGAGTACAGGAACGGCGTGTTGAGCGGCCGCCGCCACTACCGCCTGGAATGCAAGCTCGAAGAAGACGAGGCGGGCATCCTCCAGCAGATGCTGGTGCAGTGGTACCTGGACGTGGAACACATTCCGGGCGAGATTGCGACGGACGTGATTCTGGATGCGGACCGCGAGCCCCTTGAACAGGCGCTCGCCAAGAATGCGGGCCACAAGGTGAATATCACGAACCCGCAGCGCGGCGAGAAGGTCGGGTTCCTCAAGCTGGCTGGCGCGAACGCCGACATGATTCTGGTGGAAATGCGCGCCGAAGTGCAAAAATACAGCGAAATCGACCAGAGCGTCTTTGAACTGCAGAAGGTGCTGGGCCTCAAGAAGACTCCCTTCCGCATCGAGTGCGTCGACATCTCGCACCTCTCGGGCACGAACACGGTGGCGAGTCTCGTAGCCTTCAAGAACGGCAAGCCCGACAAGGCGAACTACCGCAAGTTCATCATCAAGACGGTCACGGGTGTGGATGACTTTGCGAGCATGCGCGAGGTGATGACCCGCCGTATCCGCCGGCTGGAAGAAGAAGGTACGCCGATGCCCGACCTCTGGGTATGCGACGGCGGTAAGGGCCAGGTAGATGCCACCATGGAGATTCTTAAAGAACTCGGGCACGACAAGGATCTGCCGCTCATCGGGCTTGCGAAGCGCCTCGAAGAAATCGTGTTCCCTGACGACCGCAAGAGCATCGTGCTGCACCGCACGAGCCCCGCGCTAAAGCTTTTGCAGAACGCCCGCGACGAGGCGCACCGCTTTGCCATCACGTACCAGAGGAGCAAGCGCAAGAAGGACTTGGAAGTGGAATGGCTCAAGATGCCCGGTGTGGGTCATGAGACCCGCGTGAAAATCCTTTCCAAGTACAGGAGCGCCGAGGCCTTCATGGCGGCCCCGCTCGAAGACATCGTCGACTTGCTGGGGAAGGTGCGCGGGAACAGCGTCCGCGAACAGGTAAAAGAATACTGCGCGAAATTTATTGAACCGCCTGCGGACATGTAGCCTGCGCACGGTACAAAAAAGGCCCGCTTTTGCGGACCCTTAACTTGTCATCCTCGCGACGGCGAGGATCTTTTTAAACTTCTATTCCTGCACACAGCGCACGTTGTAGGCGCGTTCCGTCCCGGAGCCATTCTGCAACACATGTTCATGGTCGCCATCGTAGTTCTTGACGCGGAAGGAGTTGTTGTTACCGCTTTCTTGTATCCATATGTAGCCTTGGTCGCCGTCATGGCCGAATTCGGTCAATGCGCCGTCGGCGAGTATGAAGCGTCCACCGATACTCCACCATTCGTGTTCCACGGCTGCGTCGAGTGCAGTTACTTCATCGGCGGTGGGGAGTCTCCATCCGGACGGGCAGGCGCGCATGGCGGCGGAGTAGGTGTAGTAGCGCCCGTACTTGGCGCAGTGGTCTTCACCGCCCTCGAGGGAGCAGAAACTGTTGGAGGTCTCGTAGTTCAGGTTTTCCGCCATCCACATTTTGCCTGCGACGTTCTGCAGCTTGTAGTTCTTGCCGTCACGCTTGTCGGTCATCCTGTCGCCGTTGACCTCGGGCGGTTCGGAGGATTCCGAAGACATCTCGATGATAATCTTTTCGCTTGAACTGGATGCGACGGAAGAGGAGGAGGAGTTGAGCCTGGCGTCGCAGTTTTCGTCCCAGCAGAAGATGCCGCTGCTGGGGTAGCTGTACACGACTTCTTCGGAATCGGAGACAAACACCTGCTGGTGCGTCGTGTCCTTAGGACTGGAACTGCCCTTGGCGCTGGAACTGGAGGCCTTTGTGCTGCTGCTGGATTTGGCTTTTTCGGTAGAGGATTTTCCACCCGAGGAATCGGAGGATTCTACGGTTGCTTCACCATCGTCATCGAGCGGGTCCAGACCCTTATCTTTGACAGTACATGCCGCAAAAAGCGAGAAAACACCCAAAACACCCACAAACAGAACGTATTTTTTCATACCCCCAAATATACTTTACAATTGGCAGGGTTAACAGAAAAAACTTTTTTACTATCTTTGATATCACTATGAGCAACGTTGAAATTTTCGACACGACATTTGCCATGACTATCCTTGTCATTTTGGCGCTCTGCATCCCGACCGTCCTCCTCCTTGCCAACTGGTTTTTGCACCCGGGCAAGATCAAGAACGTGCTCATCAAGGGGTCTGCCTACGAGTGCGGCCTTGCCCACGTTTCTGGCACGGCTAACGAGCGCTACCCCGTGAAATACTACCTGGTTGCCATGCTTTTCCTCGTTTTTGACCTGGAAGTGGCGTTCCTCTACCCCTGGACGGTCCAGTTCCTTGCCGGCGGCTGGGAACTCCTGTTCGTACTCCTCGGGTTCCTGTTCATCCTCGAAGCGGGCTATATCTACCTGTACAAGAAGGGTGTGCTCGACTGGACGAGCATCAAGGACTAGAGTTTTTTCGGCTATTCTATCTCAAAATAAAAAGTGCGGATTCCACCGGGAGTCCGCACTTTTTATGTATACAGAAGGGCTCAAAATGCTCTCTTTTGGGTGGTTCGTGCCGTGATTTAAATCACCTTAAAATGCCCGGCGGAAGGTCTAAAACGCTTCTCTAAAGTAGAACGTCATGCCGAGGCTCTTGAAATCCACCCAGGAGAATTCGGCGCGGGCATACAGGCGCTCGCTCTTGTTGAGTGCGAACTTGCCCCCGAACCCGACGGCGCGGTGCCATTTGTTGCGCATGAGCTGGCTGAAATACGGCCCGACCTTGCCGCCTTCGAAGAATATGTCGCCGGCGAGCCTCCAGAAGAGTTCCTTGCGGAGTTCCACCTGCAGCACGGTCGCCTGATTGTCGCGGAAATACTTTGTCTCTACTCCGCGGAAACGCTTGATGCCGTCGGGGCCTGCCATGTACTCGAAGGGCACATCGCCATCGGTGCGCTGCCACAGGAGGGCAACAGCCATCGAAGTGTTCCAGATGGTCTCGCCGTAGGCGCGCAAGTCTAGTTCCTGGTACGTGAACCCGAAGTCACCGAACGCATCGCTGTAGAAACGGTGCTCCCACTGGAAGAGCACGCCGTGTCGCGCCCAGTTGGGGTTGTCGCGCGTGTCGAAAGTGAGGTGGTACCCGAGGGCGTTGCGCCAGCCGTCCGTGTTTGTGGGCTGGACTATTTCGCCGTCGTATTCCCTGAATTCCATCTCGCTGTGGTTGATGTCGAGCACCATGCCGTAGCGGAAGTTCTGGAGTGCCTGCGGGAGCCCGAGGTTCGATTCTACGAGCGCCATGAAGAAAAATGTCTCGCGGTCGAAACTGATGTAGTCGTCGATGTCGACGTCGTTGCCGATGCCAAAGAAGTGCCCGACCCAGTTCTGGTAACGGAAATCGAGCCAGCCCGAAATGCGGTCATGTGCAAGGTAAAAATAGGGCGTGGCTGCAAACTGGAACTGCTTGCGCGTGGAACCGTAGGCGGCGATGTCTATCTCTTGCGAGTTGCCGCCCTTGAACGATGACGGAATAAAGAAGTTCACCATCGCGCCGTACTGGAGCTCCGTCTCTTCGGTATAGCCGAGTACGGGCACGGCACTCCACCACTGGAAATGCGAAGTATCCGCGGCGGCGGAATCCGCGGTTTGCGCCAGGGCGGGCGCCGGAAGCAGTGTCCCGATGAGCATGGCGGCGAGAAATGTCGTTATACGGGTCGTCACATAGGGAAATTTAGTTAAATAATGGCGAAATTTTATCATTTGTCGCAAAATTCGCTCTTTTACATTTTGTAAATAGTTTTTGTTTTGGGGCTTTCTTTTAACGTTTTTTGGAAATTATATTATAAATGGGTGTGGTGTGGGGAATGGTTGGTAAAGGAGACAGAATGAACAAGTTCTTTGGTGCAGCCCTTGCATTTGGGTTGTGTTCGGCTATATCTGCTGAAATTCCCCTTAATTTTGACGTGGAAAATCGCGGCAAGGATCTGGGCGCTACGGCAGGTGAACTCAAGACAAACAACAAATTGCCCGATCCGTTCCAGTTCCATGACGGTTCCAAGGTCACCAAGTATGGCGACTGGAGCAAGCGTCGTAACGAAATCAAGGCGGATATCGAAAAATACGAGATTGGCGACAAGCCGATTCCTTCCGACGTGAGCGCTACCTACAGTGGCGGCACCCTCACGGTGACGGTCAAGGAAGGCGGCAAGACGATGACCATTACCTCCAAGTTCAGTATGCCTTCCGGTAACGGACCGCATCCGATTATCATCGGCATGAACAGCGGTACGGGCTCGCTTTCATCGAGCCTGTTTAGCGGCTTTGTGCAGGTACCCTTCAGCCATGACCAGGTGGCAAAATATTCCATGAACGGCCAGAAGGACACGAACGTGGGCTTCTACAAGTTCTATGGAAACAAGAATTCCAATGGTGACTATTCCGCATGGTCGTGGGGCGTGAGCCGCCTTATCGATGGCCTTGCTTTGATTGCCGACGAATACCACCTCGACATGAGCAAGATTGCGGTCACGGGCTGCTCCTATGCCGGCAAGATGGCCCTCTTCGCGGGCGCCTTCGACGAGCGCGTGACGCTCACCATCGCCCAGGAATCGGGTGGCGGCGGCATCAACTCCTGGCGTACTTCCGATGATTTTGCCAAGCGCGGCACGAACATCGAGAAGATTGACAACACGAACTACAGCTGGTTCATGCAGAGCCTACAGCGTCAGGACCCCTACAAGCTCCCGCACGATCACCATGAACTCATTGCCATGATTGCCCCGCGTGCCGTGATTGCACTTGGCAACCCCGGCTACGAATGGCTCGGCGACGAATCGGGCTACAAGTCCATGATGGCGGCGACCGAAGTGTGGAAGGCCATGGGCATCGAGGACCGCATCGGCTTCGACTTTACCGGCGGCCATGAGCATTGCCAGGCGGCTAGTAGCCAGACTAAGTCCGTGACGGCGTTCGTGGACAAGTTCCTCCGCAACAAGGATGCCAATACCGATATCCACGTGAAGCCCACGAACGGCAAGGGATTCAAGATTGACAACTATGCGGACTGGATAGCCTGGGAAACGCCGACCCTCCCGTACGAGGAAGCGCCCATTGATACGCAGACCGTTGTTCCTCCCGATACGCAGAGCGTTGAACCGCCTCCGTCTTCCCTTGCTAGCGACTGTTCTGCTCCGGCTCTCGGGATGCGCGTGGCTACGGGTCGTCTGGAAGTCACCGGTGCGCCGGATGGTGCACGCGTGAAACTCTACGACGTGCGCGGTAACGTGGTGGCGACGCTGGGTGCGACTGGTGGCGACCTCCCGAAGGTCAAGGGAAGGTTCCTCGCTGTTGTCGAAAGCGCTTCTGGGTCACGTCTCATGACAAAGGCTATCATAAATACCGGATTCTAGAAATATGAACAAAGTAATCTTGACTGCGCAGGCGATGCTGTTTGTGGTTTGGCTCCTTGCCACGGCATGCCTTGCACAGGATCCAAACCTCCATATTTATCTGGCCTATGGGCAGTCCAACATGTCGGGGCAGGCGACTGTTACCGACAAGGACCGCGTGCAGGACCCGCGCTTTCTTGTGCTCCGCGCGGCGAATCATTCGAACCAGAAGGTGGGCGAGTTCTACCCGGCGGCACCCCCGATGGGCCATAGTGCATCCAAGGTCGGCATTGCCGACATTTTTGGGCGTACCATGGTCGCGAACCTCCCGGATAGCATCAAGGTGGCGGTAGCGAACATCGCGATTGGCGGACAGAGCATTGACCTGTTCGACAAGGACCGCAACAAGGCCTACGTGCAGAACGCGAAGAACAAGGGTGATACCTGGTGGATCCAGTATCTGGACGAATACGGTGGCGATGTGTACAAACGCATTGTCGAGATGGGCAAGATTGCCAAGCAGAAGGGCGTCATCAAGGGGTTCCTTTTCCACCAGGGAGAGGCGGACTACCAGATGAACGATTGGCCGAGCCGCGTCAAGAAGGTCTATGACGACCTGATTGCCGAACTGGAACTCGACCCGGAAAAGACCCCGATACTGATTGGTGAACTCGCGCCTACGGGCGACCTGGGCTGGCGTAACGACGCCGTGAAGCAGGCTGCCGACCTTATCCCGAACGGTCACCTGATATCGGCGCAGGGCTGCCCCGCGCTCAAGGAAACGAGCTACACGTTGCACTTTACGCGCGAAGGCTACGAGACGTTCGGCAAGCGCTATGCCGAAACGATGCTTGAGCTTTTGAAGACGATGGAACCGGAAGTTCCCGTAGATACTGCGGTTGCCGATACGCTCCCGCAGGATACCGTCGTGAACGATACCTCTGCAAATGATACGGTTCCGGGAGCCGTGCGCGGCGTAAAAACTCCTTCGGGCATCGCGATGCATGTTACGGGCAAACTCCTCGCGGTTGCCGGTGCGCCTGCCGGAGCGCGGGTCAGGCTGTTCGACATGCAGGGCAACTTGCTCGGCGTGCTCGGTGCGCAGGGTGGCGCCATGCCGCAAATTCGTGCGGGTCGCGTGCTGGCTATCGTCGAAAGTGCTGGTGGCAAGCGCCTCTTGACCAGGGCGTTCAACGTCACTGAATTCTAGATGAATCCTGAATGCTGCGCCGGAACTTGGCGCTAAGCGTAGGTTTGTAATGATGCCGTGCGTAGCCGCACGGCATTCTTGCTATAACAGGGTCCTAAATTTTTTAAATTATGTGCAGATGCCTATCCTGTCTGCACAGAACATCTCCCTGCGCTTTAGCGGCCCGCCGCTCTTGGACAACGCCTCGTTCGACATCGAGGCGGGCGAGCGCATTTGCCTTGTGGGCCGTAACGGCGAAGGCAAGAGCACGCTGCTCAAGATAATCCAGGGCGAGATGGGCATGGACAGTGGCGAAATCGTGAAGCGCACCGGCCTGAAGGTTTCCCGCATGGTGCAGGAAATCCCGGCCCACATGGAAGGCACCGTGCGCGACGTAGTGATGGCAGGCATTGCGCAGGACGGCCACCACGATGCCCACGCTGAGGCAATACTTGGCAAGACGGGCATCGCGGCCGACGCTTTGTTCGACGGTCTTTCCGGCGGGCAAAAGCGTCGCGTGCTGTTCGCACGGGCCGTCGCCGAGAACCCGGACTTGCTCCTGCTCGATGAGCCTACGAACCATCTGGACATTCCTGCAATACAATGGCTGGAAGGCATCGTTTCGCGCCTGGAATGTGCGGTGCTTTTTGTGAGCCACGACCGCGCCTTTGTGCGCCGTGTGGCGACCCGCATCTTTGAACTTGACCGCGGGCGTGTGCGCACATGGAATTACCCGTACGACAAGTTCGTGCAGTTCAGGGATCAGGCCCTCGCCGAAGAAGAGAAGGCCAACAAGCTTTTTGACAAGCGCCTTGCCGAAGAAGAAGTCTGGATACGCAAGGGAATCCAGGCACGCCGTACCCGCAACGAGGGGCGCGTGCGTGCGCTCATCAAGATGCGGCAGGAACGTGCGGAAAGGCGCACGCGGACCGGATCGGTGAACATGCAGATTACCGAAGCCGAGCGATCCGGTCGCCTCGTAGCCCGCCTCACCGACGTGAGCTTTGCCTACGAGGGCGCCCCGTTGATATCGCATTTCAGTACCGAAGTCTCCCGCGGGGACCGCATCGGCATTGTTGGCCTGAACGGTTCCGGCAAGACGACCCTCCTCAAGCTTATCCTCGGCGAAATCCAGCCCGACGAAGGCGAAATCCGTCTGGGCACGAACCTGCAGATTGCCTACTTCGACCAGATGCGCACCCGCCTGCGCGAAGACAAGAGCCTCGTGGAGAACGTGGGTGACGGTCAGGCCTACATTACGCTCAACGGCGTGCGTCGCCATGTGCTGAGCTACCTGCAAGATTTCCTCTTCTCGGCGGAACGTGCCCGCGGGCCCATCAGCGCCTTGAGCGGCGGCGAACGCAACCGCCTGCTGCTCGCCTGCCTGTTCAGCCATCCGAGTAACGTGCTCGTGCTCGACGAACCCACGAATGACCTGGACATGGAAACGCTCGACCTCTTGGCCGAACTTTTGGCCGATTACAACGGCACGGTTATCGTCGTAAGCCACGATAGAGCCTTCCTGGATTCTGTGGCTACGGGCATTTTTGCCATAGAAGAGGGCGGAAACGTGTTCGAAGCCGTCGGCGGGTACACAGATTACGAGAATAACCGCAAGATTCGCGAAAAAGAAGCGGCCAATGCAGCGAGAATTGCCGAAGAAAGGGCGAGTTTACAGAAAAACTCGGGCTCGGGACTGCCGAGTTCGGTGAAAAATGCACCTCTTGACCAGAATTCTGTAAAGAAAAAGAAACGTAGTTATAACGAAGAACGCGAATACGCGGCACTTCCCGAAAAAATAGAGAAACTGGAATCCGAAATTGCCGGTTTTCAGGCCGAACTTGCCAAGCCGGAAGTCTATACCGACGCAAAACGCATAGTCGAACTGCAGAAGGAACTGGCTGACCGCGAGTCGGAGCTCGAAAAAGCCTACGAAAGGTTCGGGGAACTTGACGCCCTAGGTGGATAATATATCCAAAAAAAGTGGCTAGGGGTACTTGTGCGCTAAGTCACAAAATATTATTTTCTTACTTGTAGATTATCCAATTGAACTTGAAAGGGGGAACGTCATGAACGTGAAACTTTCTATACTCGCTCTTGCCCTGTTTGGGGGTATGGCTGCCGCTGTCACTCCGGTTTGGAGCATTACGGACGGCAATGGACCGGATATTCATCCGTATGGCAAGAATTGGTACCCGTTTGTGAGCATCAAGGATTCCACAGTCTCGGCAGACACTGCAACATTGTCGAATGCTAGGGCCCTTATCCTGTCGGTGAGTAAGACAAAGGAGAGCTCTGCCGGTGTCGCCTTTGCGTGGGCCAAGGACGACGGTATCAAGGACCTGAGTGCATACGCGGGCGTGTGCCTCACCTATACGGCAAGCGCACCCTTCCGCCTGGACTTCAAGCAGTCCAACATCACGGACTATAACTACAACGGCGTCATTGTTCCGGCGCAGTCTTCGTTTAATACGGTCTACTTCCCGTTTAGCGAATTCGAGCAGGAGGACTGGGGTGACGACACGAATGTGAAGAGATTCGACCTTACGAAGCAGACTGGCGTGCAGTTTGTCTACAAGAAGTCGCTTGCTGTGGAAAGCGGCAAGACAGGGAATACCATCAAGGTTTCTGCAATCGCTTTCGGTTCTTCGTGCGAGAACCATGCCCCGAGTCTCAAGACGGGCGTGAAGGCTAATGATGCGGATAACCTCCTGGAAGGCGACGTGTACGAGGTTGTCCTCAAGGATATCTTCGAGGATGAGGACGGTGATGAACTGAACATTACCCTTGCGAAGGACGACAGTATTGTCGAGATAGACGCCATGAGGAGCTACCCGCTTTCTGGTACCGTGAAACTGAAGAGCGTACCGAACCCCAAGACGGGCTCGACCTCCACGATTACGTTTACGGCCAAGGATGGCGCAGGCCTTTCGGCTACCTACAAGCTTGTCCTGACGCTCGAAGACCGCAAGAACGCTCCGGTCGCCGTGGATGACAGCTATACGGTGGACGAGGACTCTAAGCTGACCGTTTCTTCTGCAAAGGGCGTACTCCGCAACGACTACGATGACGACGATGGGGATAATTCGGGGCTTACGGCTACGCTTGACGAGACGACGTCACACGGAGTGCTTGACTTCAAGGGTAGCGGCTTCACCTATACTCCCGATCCGGATTTCTATGGCGAAGATACCTTTACCTACCATGTGACCGATGGTGATCTCCTCGATAGTGAGCCTGCAACCGTGACCATCACGGTGAAGAATGTGGAAGACCCCGCGACGCTTACTATCAACCAGCCGTTCTTCTATGTGGGTTCTCTTGACGAAGACGCCATTAATTTCGAGGACGGTGTCAAGGTTGCCGAGGATTTTGAGGACTTTGACATCTTTATCCCGCTGGGAAATCTCGAGTTCTCCGATCCCGATGTGTTGACGCCCAACTTCCCGCTCCAAGTGGCAAGTGCCAAGGGCGTTGTCAATGTGGCATACACGAAGGTTTCCGGCAACCACGCCATTTCTGTGAGCGCCGTGCCCAATGCGAACGGCAAGGATGTCATCAAGCTCTTTACGATCGATGGCAAGGATACCGTGGGTATCGATATCCCGATCGAAGTCGAAAAGGTTGCGGACAAGCCGGTTGCGGTCGCCGATGCCTACGACATGGCGCAGGATACGGTGAATGCGGTTTCTGCTAAGCAGGGCGTACTTGCCAACGACTTCAACCCCGATGGCGAATCCGTGCTGAAGGCCTACCTCTTCGAAGATGCGGATGAGGGTAAGGTCAAGCTCGCGACTGACGGCTCCTTCACCTATGAAGTCGGAGATTTCGATGGCGAGGATGTCTTTACCTACTTCGTGGTCAATGCTGAAGGCGATACGTCGGAGGTCGTGGCCGTAACGCTCACTGTGAAATACAGGAACCGCGGTCCGCAGGTTCTCGCGGGTGTTGCGGATACTGCTGGCAACCGTGTTGCTGGCCTGAAGGAAGATTTTAATAACTCCATCATGTTCAAGGGAGTCGAAGTGAAAAGCTGGTTCGAGGACCCCGAAGGCGACGAGATTACCTTGAAGGCGGTTAATTCCGATAGCCTGCTGAATGTCACCATCAACACTCTCGGTGCCATTACGATCAAGTCTGTGAAGAATGCCTGCGGTGAGACGACGCTCGATGTGATTGCGACTGACACCCAGAAGAACTCTACAACCCTCTCCATCCCGGTCTCGATTACCTGCGTGAACGATGCCCCGATGCGTATTGGCGGTGCGGTCGATACGGTACTTGAACCGCCTAGCGGCTGGCGCGAGGCCTTCTATGTGTTCGATGTCTTCGAGGACCCGGATGATTCTGTCCTTACCATGTCGGTCTCCACGCCGGATAAGGAGAAGGTCGTGAATGCGGTGGTCGAAGGCGACAGCCTTATCTTCCAGCTGTTCGACGAACAGCGCTACCTGCAGAACTTTGTCCCGTATACCGTCAAGGTTACCGCGACGGATGAAGCCGGCGAAAAGGCGATTGCCAAGACGTTCATCTTCATGGTGGGCGAAAAGGCTGGCATCCAGCAGGTTGCCACCGCCACCAAGCTTGGCTGGCAGGGTGCAATCGGTGCCGAACGCGGCATGGCGGCTATCTTCGACATGCAGGGCCGCGTGATGTGGAAGCATGCCCTCCCGGTAAGCGAGGCGCAGGTGCGTAACGCTGCCGCGAAGGTGCAGGGCCGCAAGATCCTGATGGTGAACAAGCAGACCTGGACCATCAAGTAGACTTTGGTTAATAATGAGAAAGGCTCCGCAAAAGCGGAGCCTTTTCTGTAATGCTTTGATGTCGCTTATTTCACCAGCGCTTCAGTATCCAGAGCAATCAGCAGTTCTTCGTTCGTCGCGACGACCATAGCGGTTGGCGTGCCGTCCTTGCTGATGATATGGCCGGAGTTCTTGCCGTTGTCCTCGTTGCGGGCGTCGTCAATCTGGTAGCCGAGCAGGGCGAGGTTTTCCATGACCGTCTTGCGGACGAGCCTGCTGTTTTCGCCGATACCGCCGGTGAACACGAGCGCGTCGATGCGTGGGAGAGCCATGGCGATGCCGCCGATTTCGCGGGTGAGCTTGTAGCAGAACGTCTCGATTGCGATCTGGGCGCCAACGTTACCTTCGCTTGCGGCCTGTGTGAGTGTACGCATGTCGTTGCTGAGTCCGGAAAGGCCGAGCAGGCCGGATTCCTTGTTCACGAGCTTGTCGAGGCGGTCGATGTCGTAGCCGTACTTTTTGCTGATGAAGAAGAGGATGGCCGGGTCGAGGCTGCCGGAGCGCGTACCCATGATGAGGCCGTCGAGCGGGGAGAAGCCCATGGTGGTGTCGGCGCACTTGCCGTTCAGGATTGCAGAGCAGCTGGAACCGTTGCCGAGGTGGGCCGTGATGAAGCAGCATTCCTCCGGCTTCTTGCCGAGGATCTTGGCGGCTTCTGCGGTAACGAAGCGGTGGCTCGTGCCGTGGAAGCCGTAACGGCGGATGGCATCATTTTCGTAGAACTTGTAGGGAATGCCGTAAAGGAATGCCTTGCGGGGCATCGTCTGGTGGAATGCTGTATCGAATACCGCCACCTGCGGGAGCTTGGGGAAGAACTTTACGGCGCATTCCATGCCGGTCGCGTGTGCGGGTTCGTGCAGCGGGGCGAACAGCGTGATGCTACGGATGTAGTCGATGACTTCCTGCGAGACCTTTTCGCTCTTGATGTACTTGCCGCCGTGCACCACGCGGTGACCGATGGCTTCGATGGAGTCGATCAGTTTCTGTTCGCCGAGGAACTTTTGGACTTCGGCAACGGCTTCGGCGTGCGTGGGACATTCGAAGTTGAAGTCGATTTTGCCTTCGGGGCCCTTTGCCTTGATATGGCCGTCTACGCCGATATTTTCGACGAGGCCGCTCGAGATGGATTCCTTTGTCTGGGTGTCGATGACGGCGAATTTCACCGAGGAACTGCCGCAATTAAGAACGAGTACGCGCATATTGCTTCCTTTATAATTTTTTCTTGCATTCAAATAATAGGAATTTTATTAACTACATTTAATTTGATGCTCAAGAAAATCGCAGATTTTGACAACCGTGTTTCGGTGTGCTGGACCAACCGGCATTTTTCGGCGAAGACCGACCGCTGGCTCAAGTTTTATGTTCGCCTTGGGGATGGCTACATCTGGGCGCTGTTTGTACTGTTCATTATTTGGCGAGTCGGGCTCGACAACTTCTTGCCGATTCTGTGGCAGGCGCTGACATCGCTTGCGGTGAGCCTTATCCTGTACGAGGTCGTGAAACTCGGTACCAAGAGGCCGCGGCCGTTCGCTGCGAACCCGCAGATCAAGGCCGAGGTCCCGCCGCTCGACAAGTACAGCTTTCCTTCGGGACACACGATGAACAACCTCGCGGTGGCATCGACTGTGCTCTATGCGGTTCCGCAGTATGGCTGGGTCATGATGCTCCTGCCGCTCACGTGGGGCCTGTTGCGCGTGTACTATGGTGTGCATTGGCTATCGGATATTGTCTGCGGATTTTTCCTTGGCATATTGAGCTTTGTTATCGGGCATGCCGTCTGGATCCCGATTTCCGGGGCGATTGGCGCCTGATGCGCTGATCCGCTTTTTCTGGCTATGGATTTTGTAAAGGCGCCTACATTCTTCTCTACGCTCGGGCCCGACGAACGCGTCTACCTCTTGATTCGTCATGGGGAACGCCGGCACATTACGCCCGAAGATCCTGATTTCGGTGCGCACGTAGGCCTTACCGACAAGGGCCGCGAACAGGCTTTGAACCTTGGCAAGTGCATCTCGCCCGAGGGCGATATTGTCTTTTTCTCTAGCCCGGTCGGGCGTTGCGTAGAGACTGCACAGTGTATAGGCAGGGGCCGTGCATCGGTCCGATGCATGTCGCAGGTAGGGAACGCCTCGCAGGATTCAAGTGCGCCGCATGTAGAACCGCTTGACTGCCTGGCGGAATACTTTGTACAGAATTACGATGAGTACATGAAGGTACTGCGAGCAGGGTTTTACGAAGGCATTTGCGCTTGGCTCGCAAGCGAGGCCGCAGGCAACCCGCGTGGCGACAAGGAGGCATTTGCCCCGCTGTCTGCCCGTTCCGAAGAAATGCTTGCGATGATGCTCGAGAAGGGAGTGGGGCGTTTCAATATCTTCGCGACGCATGACGCCTGGGTGGTCCCGTGCCTCACGCACTTCTGCAAGATGCGATTTACGCCTCAGCGCTGGATGAACTACCTCACCGGAATGGCCGTCGTCACCGGCCCGGAAGGTGATACGCCCCGCCGCATTGTTCCCGTGACAGCGCTTGAAACCGGCTGGCTAGAGTTCTAGGCACCGGTTTGCAATAGCTTTTTCCTATATTCTCCCACATGAAACGGATATTTTTTATAGCACTCGCCTGTGCGGCCATGTTGGCATCGGCAGCCGAGGACATCAAGATTGTCAAGGTCAACGACAGTAACTTCGAGAAGGAAGTTCTGCAGTCCAAGAAGCCGGTGATTCTGGATATCACTTCCACGAGTTGCCCGCCGTGCCTCATCATGATACCTACACTTATCGGTATCGCGAAGAACTATCCCGACATCAAGATTGCGACGGTCGGCATTGACGAGCCGGGCATCGACAAGATAAAGGCCTCGCTCCCGATTCAGGCGTTTCCGACGTTCTTTATGGTGCGAGACGGCAAGATTATCGACCAGCTAGTGGGTGCCGTGAAGGAGGAGGAACTCTTGAGTGCACTCAAGTACACGCCGAGTCCACTTGCGAAGGCGGCCAAGCCGAAGAAGGTGAAGAACGCACACAGAAATCTCGTGTGCAAGACTCCGGGACAGTTCAACGGGCTCAAGAACATGGTGACTATCTCGTTCGTGTTCGGCGATTACGAAATCGAGAACGCAGACATCGTGACGGACGTATTCGTGCCGCCCGAGATGGAAAGCCGCCGCATGCAGATGATGGAACACGTGCGCGCGAGCGGGAAGGGCGAGGTGACCCCGACGATGACGGGTTTCCAGATCCACATCGACAACAACTGCCGATTCATGAAGGCGATGGACATGAAGCGTATTTCCACCTACGGCGAGATGCGTGCGGGCCTCGAACTGCAGGGATTTACCTGTAATTAACTGCTCCCGTTTTGTGGAGCGGGCCCAATTATTTTTATCTTGTCTATAGATAAATTGTTGCAAAGAAGGCAAGGGGTGAGAATGAGATTTTCGTGGTTAGGGCTTATTGCATGCCTAGTCCTCTGGGCGTGCGGTTCGGATGAACCGTCCAATTACGGCGGTACAACCAAACCCGCCGATGCCGAATTGATTGAGGATGAAGGGGATGAACCGGGCGAAAAGTCGGAACCCGAAGAGAAGAGGGATACGACTGACAAGGAATACTACATCAAGTCGAACCTGGAAGCGACCGGGGATTTCTCGGTAGACTCGGTATACGACAAGAATACAAGTTCCTATACCTACAGGATCCGTACGGGCAACATCGTATGGTACTCGCAAAGGGTGACGAAAAAGGCAATGGGGGACGAGAGTATATGCTACGGCGAGCAGGACAGCAACTGTAGCGATTACGGGCGCCTGTTCCTAGCGACGGACTTTCATACCGAGTTTGCCTGCCCCGACAGCACGCGCCTGCCCTCGACAAGGGAATGGAACCTTCTGGAAAGTTACCGCGCCAAGTATGCCGTAATCGACACGCTGATGGCCCTCGAGTATGGCGGCACCTGCGAAAAGGATAGCGTGCTCAAGTGCTCCGGCATCGATACGACGGGCTACTACCTGACAGCGGACGGAAAGGTCTATGTGAGGAAGAAGGACAGTGAAAAGGCTTCGTTCATCAAGGCGAAGGATTCCAGCTTCTACAATATCCGCTGCGTGGGCTACCCGGACTTTGTAGAGTCGAAAAAGGAATTGCCTCCTTGTGATACTGCATTGTACGTGCCGGCGCGGATTTACGTGTTCAGCGAAAAGGAGAACTACCGCTGCTATCCGGGAAACGGGGGGTGGCACCCGGACTTTAGCGAAAGCTGCCCCGAGGGGGGCAAGTCCATAGTCTATCACGACACGATGATGATCTGCCTGAGCAACATCTGGCAATTGGCGGACATAGACTATTCGCCCGACTCGTGTACCGCCAAGACCAAGGATTCACTTGTCTGGTTCAACGGCATAAACTACTACTGCACGGGAGAATCCTGGCGCAGGCTCACGCCGCTGGAGGATTCCATCGGGGTCTGCAACCAGAGGAAGGCCGGGGTCAACGACACGGTGTTCTCGGGAGTCGATATAGAACTGTACCACTGCGATAGCAACGAATGGAGAGAGGCCGTATTCGACGACTATGTGGGGCGCTGCGACGACAGTTCTACGGTGCACATGAACGATACGATTGAGTTCAAGTACGTACGCTATATTTGCCGCGGGAAGGGCTGGACGCGCTACACCGACCTGGAAGAACGCTTTGGCGTATGTACCCCCGAAAAGTTGTTTATGCTCGAAAATGGTACCTACGATATCGAAAACAGGAAAATGGAATTCCTGTGCGACACTTCGGGCTGGGTTAAGTACACGGCGACTACCGTGATTGGCAAGTGTGACGCTTCTAATGCTGGATCAGTCGCCTTGTATAGGGACCTGTATTATGAATGCAGTTTTTCAAGATGGAACTATGCAGAGCGGTTGCAAAATACTTATGACAGCGTGCTTGTCTGTAGCCCCAAAAACGACGGACACGTAATAAACGCAGAGGATAATCCATTGGAACCGTATATGAAGGTTGTCCAGTGTCATTACAATTCGGTTACTGATAAGTTGATGTCTCTGCTGACTGCATTCCCTAAATGTTATAAGGAAGACGAAGGCAAGGTTCACTCTGAAGGGTCTAGGCAGTTCTACTGTGGGGGAGCCGGTTACTGGCACGATTACTTCGACGACCTGCCCCTGTGTACGACAAGGAATATCGGTGAACTCGCCACGTCGAAGGACTACGGCCGGGTTGCCTGCACGGAAAGGGGCTGGCGCAATATTTCGGACCTTGAAGCCAAATACGGCGTGTGTTCCAAGCGTAACGAATATACCTTCAAGGAAGATGGTGAGGAACGGTTTATCTGCCTCCAGGAGAACTGGCGCAGGTACAAGGATCCGAGTACCTTCCGCATACAGGGGAAAGCAGGGGAGGATAAGTAATGAATACCGTCAAGAAGACTCTCCTTGCCTCCTGTGGCTTTGCAATTGCAGTGGCGCTGTATGCCTGCAGTGACGAAGAATCAGATTTTTTGAGCAATCGCGACGATGTAGGAGCCGAAAGCAGCAGTAGCAACTCGAAGGGCTCCGGCACGAAGGGTTCCAGCAGCAGCGTCGAAACCATTGTCGACATAAAGGATGGCCCCATCAGCGAAACGGATTCCATCGACTTGAGCGAGTACGGTCAGGACGATGCCGTTGTAGACAGGGACGGCGGCAAGGTCTATAACCTGATGACCTCGGGAATCGACGTCTGGACTCTTGAAAACCTCGACAGCAAGGCGGCGCACCCGACAAGCGGCTGCTACGATTATGCGGATTCCCTGTGCAGGGATTACGGAAGGCTGTACCTCGACGATGACGATGCGGCAGAACTCTGCCCCGACGGTTTCGAGATACCCCGCGCTGTTGACTACAGGTTGCTGCTAGAATCCAAGGACGACTACAAGCCTGTATATGCCGGCAGCTGCGAGATAGAGAAGAACAACATGCTTGCCTGCACGGGAATCAACGATACGGCCTTCTACATGACGAGCGATGACAGTATCGTTGTCGTTCCGAAAAAAGGGTCTTGGACAGTGATGAGGGACGACGGGCGCTTGGGCAGCGTGCGGTGTATCAAGCGGCAGTCGATTACCGATAAGAAAAAGAATTTGCGCGATTGTTCGGATGGCTATTACGGACGGACTGTCTATGTCATTGAAAGTGATTCCACCTTCGAGTGTAAGGCGGGCGAGTGGAAGCTTATCGCGGGGTATCCATGCGAAGATGGCGAGACGTACCTTTATAGGGGCCGGTCGGATACCCTGTATGTTTGTTCTGATAACATGTGGATGGTGGCCGGGCTGAAGGATATCGGCAGGCCCTGCCTAAATGACAATAGGCACGAGGTCGTGCTATTGAGCGGAATGCACTACGCCTGTTCCGATTCCGGTTGGGTTGCCCTGAGATACCCTGCCACGGAACTGGGCGAATGCTATGCCGATCTCTTTGGGTCTGTTGTCAAGCTCGATTCCAATACCACGTTTATCTGCAGGAATACGGGGCGGTGGGAGCGCGCCACTGCCACCGATATATATGGCTTATGCATGGAAGAATTGGATGGAGTCATAGTCAAAATCGATTCCACTCAGTATTTCTGTTCTGTAAAGAGGTATGAAAGCCTTATAGGTTTCCGGTTTACCTGGGATTCGGACTATGAGAATGCCAATAGCGCGAGCGGCTTCTGTACGGACGAACGTTTTGGGGATACCACTCTTTACAATGACAACTATTACAGGTGTACATCGAATAATATGTGGCAACCCCTCGACAACACGATGGTTCTGCCCAAGTGCGATTCTACCCGGTGGGATACGACGGCGTATGTGGGCCGTAAGGAATACCTGTGTAACCGCTACGCTCAAAAGTGGCAAGAAGTTGAACGCGAACTTTTTAACGGACAGGCGGATTCCGTGTCGTGCTCGATTGAGGAATTCGGTAATATATACGAGCGCGGTTTTCACATGTATATCTGCAAGCTGAATAACAAAAACTTATTCGCCTTCCAGTCGGTATCTGAAATTGAAATGAAATACGGTGCATGTGGCCTGGATACGACATACGTGATTGATGAAGATTCAATCGCCTATGTTTGTACTAACGGAAAATGGGACAAGCGTAAGCTGAATGAATATGAAAAAATGTTTGGTATTTGCCCGCGGGATACGACTTATCAGGTTCCCCAAGATACCGCGATATACACTTGCAATATGGGCTATTGGATGGAATACGTGTTGAACGAATACGAAAGGAAATTAGGTATTTGCCCACGCGATACGACTTATCAGGTTTCCGAAGATACCGTGGTTTACACTTGCAATGATGGCGACTGGTCGGAATATGTGACGGACGACTAAAGGAGTACATGGCTATGGATACTACATCGGGTACATACCGCCGCATCTTTGTGCTGGGCTCCGGCTTCAGCAAGTCTTTCTGCCCGCAGATGCCCACGCTCCGCGACCTGAACGAGCATATTCCCTTCGGCATTCCGGACGAGTTCCCGCACCTGCGCGAATACTGCACGCGTTTTTTGGAACTGTGCAACAGCCAGCCGGATTACCTGGACATCGAGCGGCTTTCGACCTCGATACTTTCGGCGCAGATTTTCCCTGGCGTGCGCGAAAGCCTGTACCATTCGAGCCTGCGGTTCGAACTGCTGCGGTTTATCGCAAACGAGATTCGGCATGACCGCGCGGTGGATGATGACTGCGCGGCGGTGCTCCGCAAGTTCCTTTCGGGTTGCGAGAACTGCCCGGGCGAGGGCGTGCGCGATACGCTACTGCTATCGTTCAACTACGATACGCTTATCGAGGATGTGATTGCGGCCGACCCGGAGATGAGTTCCCGCGTGGCGGTGGATTACGGCGTGCGTATCGACCCTGCGGACCGGAGTGCGGTACGTGCCCCGCGGACGCTCACGGTTGACCTCATCAAGTTGCATGGTTCGCTCAACTGGTACCCGGTGAAGGGAGCCTCGGACCCGCTCGACCTCAAGAACGTGTGCCAGGTGGAGCCCTGCGACCGGAGTTTCCCCATCTACCGCGAAGACACGCCCATCTACATCCCGATGGCGCACGCGAAGGAATCCTTCTTGCGCGGGAGCCTTTTCAACCTGCTTTGGAGCAAGGCGGATTACTACCTGAAAAATGCCGACGAAATCTACTTCCTGGGCTACGGGTTCCCGAAAACGGACATGAACAATTTGGAATTCCTGCTCCGGCACCGCGAACGCTTCAAGAAGGTGGTCGTTTTCGAGCCGGAAAATTCCCCTGTGCTGGAGCGGTTACGCAGGCTGCTCGGCAACTTGGTCGAAAGTCGCGACGCGAAGGAATACCTCGCGAATTTCTAGAAAAAAAACGGTAACACTTTTGCCTCCCTGGGGTGTTATACCTTAAAAAGGGAGGTTTTGCATGAAAATCCTGATATTGAACGCGAGCCCGCGCAGGCACGGCACGATTTCGCAGGCCGTGGAACGCTTCGCCGACGGTGCGAACTATTCGCACTTGGGGGATTTTTCCGACGACACGCAGGTGGAAATCGTGAACGTGAACGACCTGAAATTCTCGCCCTGCAGAGGTTGCATGCAATGCCGCAAGTGTGGGCACTGCTGCCTTCCCGAAGATGACGCGCACCGCGTCGCCGAGAAGATTGCCGCCTGTGACGTGCTGGTGGTGGCCGCTCCCGTTTACTGGGGCAACATGCCCGGCACCCTCAAGACGCTTTTCGACCGTATGGTATACGCGCTGATGTCCGAATCTAGACTCGGAATCCCCAAACCGCTCCACAAGGGCAAGGACGCCTATATCATTACGAGCTGTACGACCCCCTTCCCGTTCAATTTCTTCTGCAGGCAGACTTCCGGCCTGGTGGCCGCCCTCAAGGAAATTTTGGGCACATCGGGGTTCAAAATCCGCGGAAAAGTGGTAATTCCGGGCACAAAGGCCAAAAAAGGACTCCCTGCGTATGCCGGAAAATGCGCCTACCGGCTGGGCTTTTCCCTTTCTATATAATTTTTTAAATTTGCGGTAACACTTTTGACCTCCCCAGGTGTTACAAAGGCATGGAAAGGATAAATCCCGCAGGAAACATGGAATTTTCGAAACTGTACGAGGTGTACGCCCCGATGGTTTATCGCCGCTCCATGATGCTCCTGCGTGACGAATCCGAGGCCGAGGACATGATGCAGAACGTTTTTCTGCGCGTGTTCGAACGCTGGGACAGCCTGGACGTATCGCAGCCGTCGAGCCTGTTGTGGAATACGACGACGAGGCTCTGCCTGAACCGCATCCGCGACAAGAAGCGCCGCGGACTCGATACGGACACGAGCGAACTCTTGCTCTCGATTGCCTGTGCCGATGACGACGAAGGCGAAAAGGAAGCGAAGGGCATTCTCGCGAAACTGTTCTCGCGCGAGCCGGAATCTAGCCGCACCATTGCCGTGCTGCACTTTGTGGACGGCATGACGCTCGAGGAAACTGCCCGCGAGGTAGGGCTCTCGGTGAGTGGGGTGCGCAAGCGTTTGCGTGGCCTGCAGGCCAAGGTAAAGAATCTGGAGGTAAAGTGATGATCCCCGATTGGAAACTGGAACGATACCTTACGGGCGACCTGCCCGAAGGCGAGATGCGCGAGATTCGCGAACTCGAAGAGACGGACGAGATTTTCGCCCATCGCGTGAAGATGCTGCGCGAAGATAACGCGGCAATCCTCCGCAAGATGCCTTTCGAAAGGCTCTCGGAAAAGATGGAGGCGATGCCGAGCCGCCAGAATTCCGCCGGCAATACGGTGCGTGTGAATTTCAAGCTCGTGAAGTTCGCTGCCGCTGCGGCTCTCGTGCTTGCGGTGGTTTCGGTGGCACTCTTCAGCCAGCGCGAGATTGCAGGGCAGGGTGCGGGCGACCAGCTCGCTGCCAGCGATGCAGACGGCGCATCGGTTGTTGAAGTCGCGATGGCCGATACGCAAGACGACGGGACCCGTATCAAGGGACTTTCCCCCCGCATGGAAGTCTGGAAGAAGACCGGCGACAGCGCCATACAGATGATGAACATGGGCGAGGCCCGCGAAGGCGACGAGATCCAGCTGCGCTATTCCGTACCCGAGAAGTGCTATGGGTTGCTCTTTAGCATGGACGGCAACGGCACGCTCACTATGCACATGGCCGAAGGCAACAAGGCGATTGCCCTTGAACCTGGTAAGATGACGACGCTTCCGTTTGCCTACAAGCTCGATAACGCGCCGAAATTTGAGAAGTTCTTCTTTGTGACTTCGCGTGAGGCGTTCGAACTGGATGCAAATGATGTGGACGCAGTACTCAAGAATAAGAATGTGCATGCGGAATCTGTGAATCTGCGCAAGGTGGAGGGAAATTAAGATGATGAGAAGAGTTCTTGATGTTTTGGATGCATCGCTTTTGTTGCCGCTGATGACCCTGGTTTTCGTGTTTATTTTTGCGGCCCAGGTGAGCGCGGCTACCGAGAATGCCCGCATCAACCGCTACGTGATTGCGGTGAGCGCGAACTACGGCGGTGAGGGCCGACCCGTGCTCCGCTATGCCGAAAGCGACGCGAGGTCCTTTGCGAAAGTGCTTGGCGAAATGGGCGGTGTGCAGCCGGGTAACGTGATTCTGGTGAAGGAACCGGGCGTTGCCTCTCTCCAGAAGCAGCTCGATGGTCTTGACGGCAAGATTGCGAAGGGCAAGAATGCCGTAGACCGTAACGAAGTGCTTTTCTACTACAGCGGCCATGCCGACGATAAGGGCCTCCGCCTGGGTAACGAAGTTTATGCCTGGAAGGAACTGCGCAAGCGCATCGACGCGATGAGTGCCGACGTGAAGATTGCGGTTATCGACGCCTGCGGCTCGGGTGCTATCACCCGCCTGAAGGGCGGTGTGGCGGTGCCCGCGTTCATGGTAGACCAGAGCAGCGACATGAAGGGCTATGCGTTCATTACCAGCAGCACGCAGGACGAATCCAGCCAGGAAAGCGACAAGCTGAAGGGCTCGTTCTTCACGCACTCGCTGGTGAGCGGGCTCCGCGGCGCCGGCGACCTGAGCGGTGACGGCAAGGTTACCCTTTCCGAAGCGTACCAGTTCGCATTCAATGAAACGCTGCAGAAGACCGAGAAGACGATGGGCGGCGCCCAGCATCCGAGCCGCGACATGAACCTCGCGGGTACGGGCGATGTGGTGATGACCGATCTGCGTAGCACAAGCGCTGGCCTCGAACTCGATGAGGATGTGGATGGCCGTCTGTTCATCCGCGATGCGAACGGTGAACTCGTTGCGGAACTCTACAAGAAGTCTGGCCGTGCGATGAGCCTCGGGTTCCCTGCCGGCAAGTACACGGTGCGCCTGGAACGCCCTGCGGAATTCAGCGAGGCGGTGGTGACACTCCAGAATAACCGCCGCGAGAAGCTTTCGCACAAGCAGTTTGCTGCCGTGAGCGCCGAGCAGACGACCCTCCGTGGCGAAATCGGCGGCGGCAGGGATTGCACTTCGGGCGATTCGATTGCATGCTCGCTCGATTCGCTGGACCACAATGGTAAATACCGCGTGACATTCAATGCTGCAGATATCGATAAACAGCCGCGCAAGGGAATCCAGATTGGTTTCTTTGTTACGAAGACAGAAGACTACATGCTCGGTACGCAGGTAAGCCTTTTCGCGAACGTCGCAGAAAAAGAGATGCATGGCTTGCAGGTGACGGATTTCTACAATGGCGTGAATGCACATTTTGAAGGTGTGCAGCTCAGCGGCTTGGCCAACTATGCGGAATCTTTCGAAGGTGCACAGATTGGTTCGGTGGTGAACGTCGCTACTAAAAAGTCTTCTGGTGCGCAGATCTCTGGTACGTTGAACTTTGCCGCTGATTCCGTGGAAGGCGCTCAGGTTTCTCCGGTATTAAACTATGCGGGCCAGGCCGACGTGCAAGTGACCGGCGTCCTGAATATTGCAGGGGAATCCGATGTGCAGGTCTCTGGTGCGATGAATGTCGCGAAAAAGGCCGACGTGCAGGTGACCGGCGCGATGAACATTGCCGGCGAAACTGATGTGCAGGTTTCTGGTGCGATGAACATTGCGGGCAAGGCGAAAGGTACACAGATTTCTGTAATGAATATTGCCGGCCGTTCCGAAGGCCCCCAGATTGGCGTTGTCAATATTTGTGGCTACTGCGAATCTACTCCGATTGGCCTCTTGAATATTGTCGGTAACGGTGTGTGGAGCGTTACCAGTTCCTTCAACGAAATGGGCGCTCTTGGAATTTCGTTCCACATGGGTACGGCTTACCTTTATACTGCCCTCGAAGGCGCTCGCTTGATTGAAAAGGGCACGGATTTTGAACACTTCAGTGACGTGTATGAAAGCGGTGTCGGTCTTGGAACGCAGTTCGGCAAGTATGGCAGCCATTTTGAACTTGAATACATGTTCCTGATTTTCCATGAACGCATGTTCAATAAACACGATTACGAAGACGGTTACCATCATCGACTGCGCCTGGGCTATACCAGCCGGCTCTTCACGGGCTTTGGCCTCTCGGTGGGCGGTACATTGAACGTGGCGACCCGCGGCTATGCCGACAAGATCTTGGTGAAGCCCTTGGCTGAATACCACGACGACTTCGGCAATGACAAGCACAAGGGCCGCTGGTGGCCTGGCTTCTACGCCGGCGTGACGGTAGGAAGGTTCTAGAAAGTTTAGGCCGCAAACGCGGCCTTTTTTGTATTTATTCAAAAATAAGGTGACACTTTTACCACCGCAAGGTGTTACATGGGCAAATAGGGATTCCTATTTGCTATTTTTTTCGGAATACGAGAAGTTTGTTGAAGATATATACTGGCATTGTTTTTTTATTGGCGGCGGGGGCTGCCTTGGCGCAGGGGCCGGCGGCCGGTTCCGAGGGCGTTGCTGCGGATTCTGCGCAGGTCCAGGGAATCACCTTCAATGGTGTGGTGCAAGATGCCTCCTTTGCTGCAGGCGAAAAGCTGAACGTTGAAATCCTTGAATCAGGCGAGGCGCTACAGACAACTGTCGGGGCGCCTTTCAGCGTCGTTCTCCCGGAAGACACGCTCTGGAATGTTTGCGTGACCAATTCCGACACGGCGGGTGCCGAGAAAGAAAGGTGTTATGAACTTGTCTACACCGGCACCGAGCGCTCCTTCTCGCAGGTGCTGGGCGATGCTTTTGCAGAGCCGGACAGTTCTAATAAGGGAGAAGGGGAAAGTATTCCCCTCGCTTCTGCCGCTGACTCGGCATCCGCTACCCCTTCGAGCGGGGATACCCCGCAACGCCCCGATTCTTCGGGCACCAATACCGCTCCTGAAAAAGACGTCGATGTCGATGCGCTCCTCGCCGGCGGCAACAACGAGAAGGTGACCGAACTCAAGAAGGTCGTGGTGCAGTTGCGCAAGCGCCCCAAGCGCAAGCCGGGCGAATCGGTAGTCTCCGCCAAATCCATCAAGCGCATGCCGGGCCTTGCCGAAGCCGACGTCATCAAGAGCATACAGGCGCTGCCGGGCGTGGTGGCGAGTTCCGATTTCAGTTCCAAGATCTACGTGCGCGGCGGCGCCGCTGACCAGAACCTGTTCCTGTTCGATAACGCGGTCGTCTACTCCCCGGTGCATTTCTTCGGACTGTTCAGTACCTTCCTCGTGGAAGGTATCGACGATGTGCAGTTCTACAAGAGCGGTTTCCCGGCGCAGTACGGCAACCGTTTGAGTTCCGTGCTCAAGATGGATGGTCGCGCGGGTGGCCAGGATACCGTTGAGGAATGGTTCAGCAAGTCGAGCGTCAAGATAAGTACGTTTGCCGCGCAGCTCCATACCGAAGGCCACAAGGGAGGTGCCCGCTGGGTTTTTGCCGGCCGTACTACCTACATCGGTTACATGCTCGATTTGTTCAATGCCATAGGGCTCCTGGATCTCGCGCTCGACTACGAGTTTACCGACCTGCAGGGCACCTTCATGTACAACTTTACCGAGGATACGCGCTTCAAGTTCAGTTTCTACGTGGGCAAGGACCGCCTGAGTTTTGACCCGCTCTACATGGACTGGGGTAACGTCGCGATTCCCGTGAACATTACGCACCGCATCAACGGCGACTGGGATTACAATGCGACGCTTGCATACAGCAAGTTCTACCAGACTATGGAAGTTGGCGACTTGATGTCCATCGAGATGTTCCTCTACACCTTTGCGGGCAAGCAGTGGGTGAACTACCGCGGTATCGACAATCATACCTTCACTGCGGGCTACGAACTGGAATACGACTACGAACGCTACCAGGAACAGATGTCATCCATGAAGATTGCCGATATCCAGAAGGCATTCCACCACGTGGCCTACGTGCAGGATGCCTGGAAGGCGACTCCCGATCTGTTGCTGCAATACGGCATGCGCTTCAATTACCAGACGGCGGCAGAACACTTTGGCGTGGAACCGCGCGCATCGTTGACACTGAATATTGACGATACAAAGTCCGTGGAAATTTATGGTGGCTACTACCTGCAGTACCTGAACTCGATTGTCTATACTGATCAGGAAACGCTCAACGAATTCTACTATCCGGCGACCACGACCACCAAGGGCAGGCATATCAAGCCGGCTTCTTCGTGGCTCCTTGCCGCGGAATATAGCCACCGTGAACTGTTCGAAGGTTACGATGCGACCGTGGGTGTCTATTACAAGACGCAGAATAACCTGAACACGTTCCAGGCGGTTCTCGACAGTAACGAAGAAACGGCTTCCAAGGACTTTGTCGTGGCCGATGGTTTCGGCACGGCCGAGGGCTATTCCTTCGGTTACGAGCTTTCGCTGCGCAAGAATAAGGGTTGGTGGTTCGGAGGAATCAACTGGAGCCAGGGCATAAGTGTACTCAAGACGAATGACGGTACCAAGCCGTATTTCCCGAGCTGGCACCAGCCATATGCATTGAAACTGGACCTGGGAATCAACTGGAAGGGCGACGAGGATGCCCTCTGGAAGCATGAGGTCAAGGGCCGCTACGTGCGTTCTTCGCTTGCGCTCAAGTATTCCGCCGGTATGCCTATCAGTGAATACAAGGGGTACTACTACCCGCAGGAACTGGGTGACCAGGAATACACGGACAAGATAACGGTTGTGCCGGGCAGCCGCAATGCGGGCCGCCAGACGGACTACTTCCGCATAGACGTGAAGGCTCTCGATATCGGGCGCGAAGGCAAGTGGAACTTTAGCTGGACCATCATCAACCTGACCGACCACGAAAACATGTTCTATACCTTCTACGATACGAGCAAGAACCCGCCAGAGAAGACTTCTATTTCGCAGTTCCCCTATTTGCCGATTATGCTGAACTATGAATACTATTTCTAGACTCCTCTGTGCATTTGCGCTCGTGCTTGTTGCCTGTGATTTCCACGGCCCGTGGGAGTACTATCCCGACGAACGCGACGTGTATACGGGCATCTACACCTACGGCTATATCCTCGACGGGGGCGAATCCAGGATCTGCTTCTCGAAGGTCTATGAACTCGACGAAACTTCTGCTGAAGGATTCGCGTTCTACGACAGTGCATACGTGACGGTGACGGGAAGGTTCAATAGCACTATCGACAGTACGACAATCAAGCTTGAGCCGATTGTAGACAATCCGAACTGTTTTGCAAAAGACGACATGCATTATTACGGGCTTTCCGGCGAAACCTACACGATGGAAGCCTTCTTCAAGTGGGACAGCGCTGGTCATACGGCGAAATCTACTTACAGGGCGCAGGCGACTGTGCCCGCTCCGGTGAAGGTAAAAGGGCTCAGCGTGCCCCAGCAGGACGGAAGCTTTGAGTGGGTCGAAAGCGACGGAAGCGATACCGTGCACATCAAGTTCCTGGAATTCCCGCTGGACATGGAGACCGTGAAATGCGCGCTGGATTATGACAAGTCCATCAAGGGCGTGATATCTATTCTACAATACGGTATGGAAAACGAGGAATCGATGAACACGACCATCAATAAGATGATAAGTGGCCTCGTGGAGCCGGATTCAGAGGGCTATACGGGTATGGCCATGCACGATCCGTTGGAATACGAGCAGAATCTTGGATACACGACGAAGCAGAGCATCGGCGGTATCCAGGCGCTTGATACATTGTTCTTGCCGAATATGATGATGCCGCTCGGGCCGGTGACAGTCGTGTTCTACACGACGGACGAACACTACATCGACTACGAGCAGAAAGTAAAGGGCTCTGTTTCTGATTCGCGTGTTGTTCCGGAATCGAATATCGAAAACGGCATGGGCGTTTTTAGTGGAATGGCGAAATCGACGTTCTCCTTCTATGTCGAAGGCGAGAATGGCGTGCCGATGGATCACATTGCCGCTGCCAACTGCGACGTGACATCTGAGGGCAAGAACAAGAGCTGGGCTTCGCGCGGCTGCAGACTCTACCAGGACGTGTACTGCTCGGGCATGCCGGTAGAGGATTATGAGAAGTACAGCCTGCTTGAAGCCAATGCGATTGCCTACGAATACTATGCGAATGTTGATGAAAACATTGAACGGATTCGATTTTCCAAGACCTGCTATGCCTCGGGCGTGAAGGCGGCGATGATGCTGGATACTACCAAGTGGTCCCTGTTCCTGCCCGATACCATCAGTGACGAGGACAAGTCTAATGCCTATGGCGACGGACTCAAGCGTTACTGCGTGGCGAGCGGTTTTGAAAGCAACCATATTGCCGACTGTTCCGAACTTAAGAAGGAATGCCTTGAAGATGCCGAGAAGAACGGCTGCAAGGAATACCTTTGGAACTGGTGCGCTGACCGTGGCTGGAATATGAGTTCGTCGAAGTGCCGCAGCGCACTGGTGAGCCGCTACTACCTCGAGAAGCAGACGTCAAGTATCCTGGAACGCAAGGTCAAGGAAATTTGCGACCCGAAGGACCCGTTAAGGCCCCTAATCTGCGAAACGTTGCCCCAAAAGGGAAAGAATAAATAAAATGGGGTGACAGTTTTTGCGGGTTCGGGTGTTTTAATAATGTAATTTTTGAACAAAACCTATTGCGGAAAGTTATGAAAAGATTTAATTTGTTGCCTTTTGCGCTTCTGGTGCTTATGATGTCGGGGTGGGCGTTTGCCGACCGGGATTCCGAGATTCGCGACCTCAAGCTCGAAAAGGAAAAACTGAATTCCGAAATCCAGAAACTGAATCGCCAGATATCGTCGACCGATTCGATGCTCAAGGCGGATGATTCCCGTTACAGGACTCTCCAGCAGCGCTATAAGGCCGATACGGACCGCCGCCGCGCCGAAATAGACAGCCTGAATGCGAAAATCAAGGCGGTGGCGGGCGACCTGCAGGCGGAACGCAGCAAGCAGGCGCGTGCGAAGAACCGTTCCGACAATGTGGAATCGAAGCGCAAGGCCCTGCGTGCGGCGCTTGCCGGCATCAGCAAGAGGCTCGAGGTGCAGGTGGAACAGACTCTCCCCTGGGAACGCGAAAGCAGGCTCGATCGCGTAAAGTCGCTCACTCGCGATATCGAGAGCGGCAACGCCAGTGAGGAGGAGGCCTTTTCTCGCCTCAAGTCGCTGATTGCCGAAGAGACAAAGTTCGGTGACGAGGTGGCGATAATCAATAGCCCGTTTACCCGCAAGAACGGCGAACTCATCAATGCGTCGATTCTGCGTATCGGAAACCAGTGGATGGTGTATAGCGACGAGAACGGTACCGTATTCGGTTCGCTTGTACGCAAGATGGATGGTGACAAGGTTGCCTACGAATGGAACGAGGAGTTGAACCTGGAAGAACGTGCTGCGGTGAAGCTTGCGCTCGAGGTGAAGCAGGCGAAGAAACCGCCCCAGATTGTGAAGTTGCCCGTAAGCCTCTCTATCGTGGGAGGTGAAAAATGAAAAAGATAATCGCAGTCCTCCTGTGTGCCACATCCGCATTTGCATGGCCGTGGTCCTCCGGCGAGAAGAAGTCTACTGCCGAAGACCAGGCCCGCATCAAGGATTCCCTGCAGATGGAAGAAGTCCGCACCTTGCAGCGCGAAGTGGAAACGCTTACCCGCATACGCCTGCAGAAGGCTGACTCGCTCGAAAAGCTTGAAGCGGAACATTGGCGCAAGCGCTATGCTGAGTCGCAGTTGACCGAAGAACACCAGGCTACATCCCGTGAACTTGACGGTCGCTATTCCAAGCTCTCGACAGACCTTGGTCGTGTGAGCGAAGAGGTCATGGCGAGCAGGAACATGACGGGCGATGCCGAAGAGAAGGCTCAGTCCGAAGAGAGCTCTTACGATGCGCTCAATACGCAGGTGAAGCTTTCGATCGACAAGACTCTTGGCGACGTGATGGGTGATTACCCGGTGGGCATGAATGGCCGCCTGCTGAGGCTCCGTCAGGCATCTGACGAGGCCGACAAGAAGGTGCCGAATACGGTCGGTGCGGTACAAGGGTTTATGGACGACCTGCTGCTCCGTCACGAATTGACCTATACGCAATCCTACGGCAGGGAAGTTTCGCAGGTAGGGAACCGCCCCGATGTGAACGTGAATCGCTTGCGCCTGGGAACGGTATTCCTGGGTGAGGTCGCGCAGGATAACGGCGAGGTGCAGGCACTGCTGCGCTCCGGCGCACTGCAGGGCAAGATTTTCGAATGGAATGCGACGCTCCCGCCCGAGATGGCAGGGAACATCAAGCAGGCTGTAATGCAGGCCGATTCCGCAATAGTCGCGATTCCGCTGGATGTATTGCAGAACAAGGCCGTCAAGAACGCCATTACCGACACGAAGGAACTCACCTGGACCGAGGAATTCCAGGCCTTCTTCAAGAAGGGCGGCATCGTGATGTACCCGCTTGCGCTGGTGGCGATTCTTGCGCTGCTGCTTTGCCTGGAACGATTCCTGGTACTTAGCTACCGCGGGCACCTGAGCCGCCGCTTTATCAGGAAACTGAACGCGCTGGTGAAGGATACGCGTTATGAGGATGCAGCCAGTCTCTGCCTCAAGAAGGAAACGAGCCTCTCGATGGTGCTTTTTGCGGTGCTGAACCGCGCCCGCGAAACGCGCGAAGATGCGGAACGCTCTCTGCAGGAAGCCCTGCTCCGTGAACAGCCTAAACTTGACCGTCGTATGGGTCTCCTTGCTGCAATGGGTACAATCGCGCCGCTGCTCGGCCTGCTCGGTACGGTGACGGGTATCATTACGCTCTTTACCGTTATTACCGAGGTGGGCACGAATGATGCTCGCGTGCTGGCAGGCGGTATTTCCGAAGCGCTCGTGACGACGGAAACGGGCCTCGTGATCGCTATCCCCGTGATGATCTTGCACGGCCTCCTGAGCGAGAAGATCGAGAAGGTCACTAGCGAAATGTACGTGCAGAGCACCGCGCTGTTGAACAGGATATTTGGGAAAAAGTGAGCAATACCCACTACATACTGATCGAATCTCTCGAGAATACGTACCACGCCGGTGGCGTGGTGATGCTCCCGATTCTTTTGGCGGGTGTTATCGGGTTCTATTTTCTGTTCTCGAGCTGGTTCCGTATCGGCAGTGACTTTTTCCGTACCGATATCCACAAGGTCATCAAGCGCATGCGCGTGGACCTGAACGGTGGAATCGAGGAAGACGAGAAGAATGCAGAGCCGCCGAGCGTGAATAAGGCAGTACGCCGGCTTCGCAAGCGAGGCGGACTCCTGTCGCGTGAACTGTGCTATGCGATAGATGTCGCGCAGAACAACCCCGAAGGCTTCCGCGACTACATGCAGGTGCGCCTTGCAAAGACGGTGCGCTATATGGAACAGGGAAACCACATCGTCTCCGTGATGGCTTCTGCGGCTCCGCTGCTCGGCCTGCTCGGAACGGTGACGGGAATGGTTTCTACCTTCGAGGTGATTACCCTGTATGGAAACCAGAACCCGGTGCTCATGGCCGACGGTATTTCGGAAGCGCTTATTTCGACGCAGAGCGGGCTTTTGGTGGCGTTCCCGCTTACGCTCCTGAAGCAGCGCCTGGATGAACGCGTAGATGTCCTGCGCCAGAAAATGGAACTCGGCGCGACGGTGATTGAGAACTATTTCGTAGAAAAGGTGGAATAAGGGTTTATATGGAATTCAACTTGCCGCAAAGAAAGCAGAAGGATATGGGCATCGAGATGGGCCCGCTGATGGACATCGTGTTCATCCTGCTCATCTTTTTCGTGGTGACGTCGTCTTTTACCCGCGAGACGGGTGTCGATGTCACGAAGCCGCAGGCACAGTCCGCAAGCCAACTTGAAAAGGAAAACCTGCTGATTGCGATTACGCGCGAAGGCACGATCCATATGAACGAGCGCCAGGTGGATCTTGCGAGCCTGCAGGATATCCTGAAGCAGTCGCTTGCGAAGACGCCCGACAGGGAGGCCGTCGTGATTGCCGATAAGGGCGCCGAGACAGGCGTGCTCGTGCAGGTAATCGACATGTGCAATCTCGCCGGGGTGAAGAAGGTATCCATCGCTGCACAGGCGGAATAGTCTCCCGAATGATTATCTGGTTATACATAAAGAAGTTATTTAAGCGTTTTTGCATATTGCTCGCGGCAATTCTCGCGAGTATGCTTCTCGTGTTCTCCGTGACAATGGCGAACCTCTTCTTGACGGGCAAGGTTTTTCACGAGAAGAAATACAACAAGACCGAAATCGCCGTGAAGAAGGTGGATGAAGTCGAGAAGAAGGTCGAGAAGAAGAAACCGGCCCGCAAGCCGAACCGCCAGAAATCCAATTCCCGTTCTCCCAAGGCGGGCCCGCGTTTTGCGATGAACCTGGGGGCGGCCTCGGGTAATGCCGGTGCCGCTGTTAGCGAAGAAATGGTGGCTGATTTCCGGGGCGGCGCCCTTTCCGTGGAAAAGGGTGACGTGGACAAGAAGCCTGAAAGTAGGGCTTTCCCGAACTTCCAGGTGCCCCCGCAGATCCGCGACCGTGAAATTGATGCGATGTTGCGCCTCAGTTTCTGCGTAGATGCAAGTGGCCGCGTGTACGATATCAAGGTGCTGGAGGAATCTCCGGCAGGTACGGGGCTTGCGGCAGCGGGGAAGGACGCGCTTTCGCGCATGACATTTGCTCCTGCGGAAAAGGCCGGCAAGGCTGTACCCTTCTGCGGCATGGAGCAGCCTTTCGAAGTGAAGTTCAGGGATTAGTGAGCGTTATGAATTTTGGCAAATTGATGAATATTTGTTATGAATCTAAGCGAGGCCTGCGCGGGCATCTCGTTACCCGCTGCGCCCTGCTTTTCGCTATCCTTATCGCGGTGCCCTCCTTCGCTGCCCAAACCGCATACGACCTGATGGAGCGCGCGAACTCCCTCTACCGCGACGGCAAATTCAAGCAGGCCATTACGCTTTACCGCAAGGCGGAATCCCGCGGCGCCGACCCCGTCGCCACCAGTTTCAACATCGCGAACAGTTATTACCAGACAAATGACCTGCCGAATGCCGCCGCCACCTACCGCAAGGCGGTCGACTTTTCGAACGGGACATTCTCCCCGGCGCTCTTCAACATGGCAAGCGTGTATTTTCGCCTGCGCCAGTACCCCGAATGCGTGGCGGCGTACCACCGCGCGTTGAAACTGGAGCCGGAAAACGTTTCCGGCTGGCTTTACCTAGGCGAAGCCTACAGTAAAACCGGCGACGCGGTCGGCGCCCTACGCGCCATCGAGAAGGCCTACCAGCTCGACAAGGAAGATATCAGCATTGTCTACCAGCTTTCGGAAGCGAACATCGCGCTGAATGATTTCGAGCGGGCCGTAGCCGTCATCCGCGAAGGCTATGCCGCACATCCCGAAGAAATCGACTTCCTCGTGTATCTCGGCGACGTGTACCGCCTGAACAAGCAGTTCGAAGAAAGCGCGGGAGCCTACCGCGAAGCGCTGGGTGTGCGCCCCGACGACACCGCGACCATGTACAAGCTTGCCGACGTACTCGCCGAAGACGAGAAGCCTTTTGTCGCGATGGATGTGCTCAACAACCTGGTGCAAATCAAGCCCGACTTCAGCGATGCGGCCATATTCCTTGGGAACCTTGCCTACGATGCAAAGTTCTATGATCGCGCGGAATCTGCCTACGAACTTGCCGCCAAGCAGGGCAACGCCGAATCTACTTTCGGCTTCAAGAACATGGCTTACGACGCCCATGCCCAAAAGCGCGACGACGAAGCGCTCCGCCTGCTCCGCTTGGCGCAGAAGTACTTCCCCGACGATGTCACCGTGCAGGCTGACATCCTGGAATTCGAGAAAAATTAAAAAGTCCGGCGTTATACCCGCCGGACCCATACTCTTAACGGATGTAAATTAGTCCTTCACGCAGCGTACGCTGATGTGCATTTGAGTGGCGGTATACTGAAAGACCGCTGCATGGTTATCGGAGCTTCGGATTAATAAATAAGTCTGGCCGCCTTCGGCATAAACCCACACGAAAGCATCTTCGCCGAGGTGCTCGAAATGCTTACTAGAGTCGTAGTCTCCGGCCCCGATCAGGGATAGCCCAAGACTGTTGCTTCCCGTTGCTATAGACGATTTCCAGCTCTCCGCCGATATCAGCGGCAAGGCCTTATTGCCCGCAAGGCTTAACAGGTTTAACATTTCGGATTCTGACGGAATGTGCCAGCCGCTGGGGCATATGCCCTGTATGGGAGCATCGCCCAGGTCGCAACTGGTTTTGTTGCACCCGGCGTCATTCATTGCCGCATCGCGGCTGTACAGGCGACCGTAAACATCGCAGAAACGGTCTTCGTCGTTGAAGCAGAAGGATTCCCCTATTGCGTTACCGGCGTAGTTCAGGTTTTCGGCCATCCAGGTCTTGTCTCCGATTTTTACGGTCTTGTATGTCTTGCTGTCACGCGAGTCTGTCATGGTGCCGTATGTGATTTCAGAGTTGAACTGCGTGCCGGCTTCCAGGAGGGGTTCGGGTTTCGTGGAACTGCTCGACATTGAACTTGAGGAACTGGAACTCGACGAACTGGAACTCGATGAACTGGAACTCGACGAGGGAAGAACCGCATCGCCTTCTATGCAGCGGACGGTGGCGTAGTATTCGCTCGAAGAATGGTCCCAGACTTCTGCAGAAGATGATACCAGGAGGAAATACTGGTAAGAACTCGGTGTGTAAAGCCACATGACTTCGTAGGACTGCATATCCTCGAATCCGTCATCGGAATCCCAGTTTCCGGCTCCCACGAAGGAGAGTCCATAAGAGTCGACACCCGGATTGCTCCAAGCCGCTCTTGCCGATCTCAGTGCCGATGCAGAACTGGCGTAGTCCAACAGGTTCTGTACTTCTTTTTTCGTCGGGATATGCCAGCCATTGGGACAGACTCCCTGTATGGGGCCTTCGCCCAAATCACAGCTACTCACGTATTCACACCTGCTGTCGTTCATCGTCGCATCGCGGCTGTACATGCGGCCGTACAGTTCACAATTGTCGTCACTGTCGTCGTAGCAGTTGGATTTTCCTATGGTGTGGCCTTCATAGTTCAGGTTCTCGGCCATCCATGTGACGCCATCGACAACGACGGTCTTGTAAGTCTTGCCGTCGCGGGAATCCTTCATTGTCCCGTAAGTGATGTCCGGGTTGAAGTGTGATTCCTTGGTCTCTTCGGAACTGCTGGAAGAGCTGCTTGAGGAACTACTGGATGAACTGCTGGAGGAGGAACTGCTCGAAGAACTGTAACTCGAGGAAGACCGCGAACTGCTGGAGCTGTCGTCGTCTTCTTCAGAACTGCTGGAAGCCCGAGAACTGCTGGAGTCGTCGTCTTCTTCAGAACTGCTGGATTCGTCCTCGCGCACGAACTTCTTGCCGGTTGCTGTGAGCGTGTCGTTTTCGCCGACCCAGAGGTAGAGGGAATCCTGTTTGTCAAAAATGCACTCATAGAGGTCTTTATCGCGCCCCACGATGGCTTCGCGGCCTTCGCGCATTTCGTTGCACGGGTAATCCGCAAATTCCTTGTTCGAGGTAAACGCGTAATCGTACCCGCGGTCTTTTGCAATTGGGGAGAAGCTGTCGTCGTCGCCGCAGGCGGAGAAAAGCAACGTGCCCAGGGTAAGGCCTGCGAGGCAAGGGATGGTTTTGAATGTGGAGTGGATCATTCGTTCTCCTTAAGTTAAACAACATAAAAATGTAATAAAATCTACGAATTCTGTTTTGCAGACTAAATAAAAGAAAGCCCTCGCTTTTGCAGGGGCTTATGGAATATGAATGCCAGGAATGCTATTTCAGGAACAGCGTCTCTTTCCCGTTGACCTGCAGGATGACGGGGATGGCCGGGGCCACGAATACGTTGCCCGTAAAGATTCCCTGTTCCAGCAGTTGTCCGTTGGTGCTGAACACCTTGTAGGATTTTCCCTTCAGGACGTTGTCTATATGGTAGTGCCTGGGCTTGATCTTCAGGAAAGACAGGCGCGGTGCGAACTTGCTCAGTTTCTGAGTTACATCGGCCTGATACTTGAACCAGGGGCATGTATTAAGCGTGTCGAGGAGCCGGTTGAAGTCTGCGACAAGGGCTCCCAAGGCTAGAGGCATATCGACTTGGTCGATATCCTGCCCTCCGTTTTTCCTGTTTCTGACATCGGGAGGGTTGTATTCGCAACCGCCGTAACCGAAAGCCTTGGAATAGAAAATCCTGCACTTTTCAAAAACATGCGTAACAAGGGAATCGGCTTGTTCTTCAGTACCCTTGTAAACGCCTGCTTTCTGGAGGCGCTGGAACTCGTCCCTGAATACATCGTCATAATGTACCGAGTAGAGCGAGTCCGTGTAAGCGTTCGGATCGTCGGAGTAGGGAACACGCGCCACCTTTACCGCTTTTTCGGAAACGATAACGATCATGGTGGAGTCCAGTTCGGACCTGTACACCCATGCTGTATCGGTGCACGAAATGTTCACGACCGCAGGCTCCCTCTTGTCCATGTTCGACATGTCGAGATAACTGTCTGCGAACAGGTTGAGCGCAGTTGCCAGATACCCTTGGCTAATGTCTGCGCTGGAACGTCCTTCTTGGTGTACGACGTTACATTCAGCTGCATATAGGCTTGCAGCGAGGATGCCTATCGTTAAAGTTGGTGCGAAGTTCATATTTTCCCCTTTTTGATTTAATTGTTACCTGTGTAAGGCTATTTTAAATGTTAGCAAAAGGCAAGCTCATTCGGGGGCGTAATATTGGCTAGTGTCCCCTCAAATCGCCGAAATTTCCTATATTCCTAGGTGAAAACCTGGAGTTTTTTATGGAAATCAAATGGCTTAATCCCGATGCAAAGTTTGACCGCCTGGTTTTGGCAGGCGATATTGGTGGCACCAACACGAACCTCGGCCTGGTCGGCTACAAGGACGGCAAGTTCACGCTGATTCTCGAGACGGTTTGCCCCTCGAAGGATATTGACGGCCTTGAAGCCCCCATCCGCGAGACGCTTCGGATTGCGGCAGAGAATAGCGCGAACCTCAAGCCCAGCCACGTGTGCATCAGTGCCGCGGGCCCGGTGGCGAACAACAAGTGCGTCATGACCAACCTCCCGTGGAGCGTGGACGGTGACGCCCTCACTGCGGCGACCGGAATTCCGACGCTGGTCATCAACGACTTCATGGCCATCAGCTATGGCATCCCCACGCTCGACGTGGAAGACCCCAAGCAGATTTTCAAGCTCACGCATACCGACGGCAGCCAGCCCGCCCCGCAGAAGGCGACCAAGGCGGTCATTGGCCCGGGTACCGGCATGGGTGTTGGCTTCCTTGCCTTCGATGGCGAAAAATACATCCCCGCTTCTTCGGAAGGCGGACATTCCACCTTCGCCCCTTTCGACAAGGATTCCCAGGAATTCCACGACTACATGGAAAAGAAGATTGGCACCGTGCCGGGCGTGGAACCGCTCGTCTCGGGCATGGGCCTGCGCAACATGTACGAATGGTGGAAGGAAACCCGCGGCGTTCCCGATAACGAGGCCTTCAAGAAGATCGAGGAGACCGAACCGAACGATCGCCCGAAGTACATCAGCCGTGCCAGCGATACCGACCCGGTGGCTGCCGAGATGATGCGCCTGTTCGTGAAGATGCTCGCCCGTTTCGCAAGCGATGCCTCCACGCTGTTCCTGCCGCTGGGTGGCCTCTACCTGGCTGGCGGTACGGTGCAGAAGGACCTGCGCTGGCTCGAGCGCGACAACCTGTTCATGAAGTACTTCGAGAAGAACTACAACCCGAACATCCGTCCGCTCCTGAACAAGATTCCGGTGTACATCATCAAGGATTACAGCATCAGCCTGTATGGCGCCGCGAACGCGAGCCTGAACCTGCAGAAGTAAGATTGTGGGGTAGGCATTGCCTACATCGAAGAACTCGTTGTTTAGAACAGCGAGTTCTTTATTTTTTTCATCTGGTCGTCAATCTTGTCCCACTCGACATTCCACAATTTGCGGTAGTAATTGCAGTTCGAGATGATAGGCTTGATTTGCTTTTGCTGCCCGGCCAGCATGGCGAACATCGTGCAGCGCATGGCGCAGTCCCTGTAGAGGAACATTAGGCGGAATATCTTCTGGATGCTGTTCCCTAGGTTCGCATCGAGCAGGAATCCGTGCTGTTGCCACAGGTACTCGATTTTTTCGACGAGAGCCCCGAATGCGTTGATTTCCTTTTGCATGTTCGGCTGGGTCATCTGAGCCGAAATGACGACGGAGTTCTTGTCGGCATCTAGCACGCGGTCGGCGATTTTCGACAGGATGAATAGCAGGTCCCTGGCGTTCTGGCGCTTGTCCCTGAATTCTTCGAGCTTTTGTTGCTGCTCGGCCCTCTGCTTTTCCAGTTCTACGGCGAGCTGGAATCTCTTTTCTTCGTTCGCCATGAATGTATTCTCGTTGCGCTTTCCTAGGAAATATGCTACGAGTGCAGAGGCAAGCCCGCCGCCAAAGGCGCCGAGTAGTGCGGTTGCGAATAGGATTAATGGCGAGTTTCCCATAGGCCTGATGAAATTTAGAACAAATTATACTATAAGTTTGATATGAAAGTACCAATAATTGTTTATTTTATTGTTGCAGGCTGTTGCCATTTTTCTAAATTTGCCACCTGTTATGCTTTTTTCTGAACTTCCCCTCGCAAATCCCTTGCAGCGTGCGGTCCGCGCTGTCGGCTACGAACAGCCCACCCCGATTCAGGAACGCTCTATCCCGAGCCTTCTAGAAGGGAAGGACCTTCTGGGGATTGCCCAGACGGGAACGGGGAAGACGGCGGCGTTCGCGCTCCCGATTTTGCAGAGGCTTCTCGATTCGGGGAAGTTCCGTGCGCCCAAGACCTGCCGCGCATTGATTTTGCTACCTACACGTGAACTGGCTATCCAGGTAGAGGAATGCTTTAAGCAGTACGCACAGTTTACGGCGATTTCGACAGCGTGTATTTTTGGCGGGGTGAACGATGCCTCGCAGAAGAGGAACCTCGTGCGCGGCGTGGACGTGCTGGTGGCGACTCCGGGAAGGCTTCTCGATTTGATTGGCCAGAAGGCGGTGTCCCTGAAGGCGCTCGAGTTCTTTGTGCTCGACGAGGCCGACCGCATGCTCGACATGGGGTTCATCCACGATATCCGCAAGGTGGTGGCTCTCCTGCCGCAGAACCGGCAGAACCTCTTCTTCAGCGCGACGATGCCCGACGACATCACGAAACTTGCCGCGACCATTTTGCGCCCGAACCCGGTGCGCGTGGAAGTCGCTCCGCAGAGCACGCCTATCGAACGCATCCACCAGGAACTGTACCGCATTGACAAACGCCGCAAGGGAGCGCTCCTGAAGGAACTTCTGCTGGCGCACCCCGAGATGAAAAAGGTACTTGTATTCAGCCGCACCAAGCACGGTGCAGACAAGATAACGCGCGTCCTGGAAAAGGCCGGGGTCAAGTGTGCCGCCATTCATGGCAACAAGAGCCAGAACCGCCGGCAGGAAGCCCTCGGGAACTTCAAGTGCGAACAAATTCGCGTGCTGGTCGCGACGGACATTGCCGCCCGCGGGATAGACGTGGACGATGTATCGCACGTGTTTAACTACGACCTGCCCGATGTACCCGAGACGTTCGTGCACCGCATTGGCCGTACCGCTCGCGCTGGCAAGGAAGGTGTCGCGATTTCGTTCTGCTCGCCCGACGAGGAAGTCGACTTGCGCGCCATCGAGAAGCTTACGCGTATCCACATCCCGGAAGGCGACAAGGCTATATACGATAAGCTGCCGCCCCCGCAGAAGGAGACTGCGGAAAGCGAGATGCGCAATGCCCGCGGTCGCATGAACCGCGGTGAAGCGCAGGCCCGCGCAGAAAAGTCCCGCTCGAAACCTGCCCGCGAGAAGAAGCCCGCGCAGTTTAATAAGGAAAATCGGCAGAGGGATGCGCACGGTTTAATGCCGGAAAGAAATGAGCGCAGGCCCGAGAATGTGCAGAATCAGGTCCGCGAACAGCCCGGTAGCGCCCGGCCTGAAAACGCTGCGCCCCGCCATAAGCATCGCCGCAATAGGCCCGGTAGCCGTGCCCGCAGGCGCATGCGCGAAAATGGCGGCGCCGTTTAATTATTCCACCACACTGTAGGTGCGGCTGCGCCCGCCCTTCTTGCTGGCACGCACGAGTCCCTTGTCGATAAGGCTCTGGATTTCACGCAGTGCGGTGTCATGACTCGTGCCGAAGATTGCTGCCACGTCCTTTGCGGTAAAGTCCTTCGGGAGTTCTCCCATGAGGGACGCGTTCAGGAGGACCTGTTCCCTTTCGGTTGTCTGCACTCCCGAATGCTGCGCGAGGAAGCGGAAACGCCTTGTCTGGAATTCGATGGCCGATTCACTGGTCTGTACGGCCGCCTCGATTTGCTTCAGGAACCAGAGGATCCATTCGGTGAGGTCGCCGTTGCCGCACTGGGCCTTGTTTAGGGTGCGGAAGTATTCGTCGCGGTTCTTTAGTATCTGCTGATTTAGGGAGTAGTGTATGCGTGCGGAATTCTGGGCGCGGCTTAGCTGCAGTGCGGTGATGGCGCGGGCGAGCCTACCGTTGGCCGTGTCGAACGGGCGCAATGTCAGGAACCAGAAGTGTGCTACGGCCGCCTTGATGGTGCCGTCCATGGGGGTGTTCTCGAACCAGCGCAAGAAGTATTCCATTTCGCTGTTCAGTCGTTCTGGCCCTGGGCCCGAAAAATGCAGTGTGCCGTTGTCGGCGGAAACTTCGCTCTTGTTGTCGCGCCAGGTCGCCTTCCTGTTGCCTGCCAGGGCGCTGTGCCAGTTGAGGAGACGCTCCTGTGAAAGGGGGGCCGTGAAGTTTTCGATGGCGCCGATGTAGTTCTGGATATGGGCGCTGCTTCCCTGTGCGCGGAGTACGACATCTGTCCGGACGGAATCGGCGTCGAGGGTTATTCCGTCGATGGCGAAGTTCGCGACGATATCCTCGGTAACGAGGCCTGTCTCGAGATCCCTTGCGCCAATGAACGAGAGCATGCCTGCGAGCCTCCCTTCGCAGAAGCGGGCCTTGCCGAGCGCATCGAGTACGCGGGCATGGTCGAATCTGAATCGGGTCCAGTCAGGGAATTGGTAAATGTACAGCATGCAGATAATATAGTCTATTTTACGCAAAATATGCGTCAAATCTTTTTTTATATTTGGCAAAAAAGTTTCCTGTGCCCTGAAAAGCTCTTGCAGGCGGCCTAGTCGGGCGGTTTGCAAGGAGAGAACCCCGTGAAAGCCGGGGGCGGTCGCGCCGCTGTAAGGGAGGACGAAACCGGCATAAACCAATGTGCGAGAAATCGCATGTGAAGGAGCCGGGAGTAGGGTGAGCCCCGAGTCAGAAGAACTGCGGGAAACGGTTTGAACGAGGAACGATGCGAACGACATCTTTCTGCAGAGCCGCTTTATTTGCGGCCTTTTCGTGCTGTGCTTGGGAAAGTTCCCATGCGCAAGTTCCCTCGTCATCCAAGGATATCGCTGTCGATGAGTCTGCGCCTGTGCAGGATTTGGGTGTTTCCCAAGTTGAATCGTACGCTATCGCCGAGACAGAAAATCCGGGAACGGACTACATGGAAATTACGCCTTCCGCATGGGAGGGCCTTGGCCTTTCGGCTTCCGAAGTCATCTCGTCGCTTTCGGGTATTCAGGGCTACAAGCAGGGCGGCATGGGCAGTTTCCAGACGGTGTCCGTCCGCGGTATTGCCGCACGTAACGTGCTGATTTGCATCGACGGCATTCCCCTGAACGATGCTGGTGGCGGTGCTGCCGACTTGGGGGCGATCGACCTCAACACTATCGAGAGGATTGAGGTTTACAAGGACAGGGTCCCGGCGAAGTTCGGCGGTGCGGGCCTTGGCGGTGCCATAAACTTCGTGACCAAGGATGCATTGCATAGCGGTAAGACCCCGAAGGGGCGCGTCATTGCGAGTTACGGTTCGCACAACACGTTCGAAGGTTCCGTGCAGGTTTCCGCAAGCGTAAAGGACAGCGTGCAGTTCTCGGCGACGGCATCTATGCGCCACAGCGACAACGACTACGAGTTCGATAACAGGAACGGTACGCTCTATAACGATGAGGACGATTTTAGGGACAGGCGCAGGAATGCGGAGTTCACGGAATATTCCGGCAGTTTCCAGTACCGCATGCTCCACGGGAACGGGGCTTTCTCTATCTTGTCTGCAAGCGCATTGCATACGCAGGCGGGGAATCCCGGTATGGAAGACCTGCAGACCTATGTGGCGGAATTCGTGGGCGATATGGCGCAGGTGGCGTACCGTCTGGAATTCCCGACGGTTGCCGACATCTTGCTCCTGGCGGCGGGCATTACCGGCAAGTTCGAGAAGAACATGTCCTCGTCATATTACCCGCTTGATAAAATTGGATTCCTCTCGAAGGACTTCAGGGAGTATGGGCTTGCGGGCTACAGGGCTATTCCCGAGATGTCGGCGAACCTCCTGTTGGACAAATTCGAGGCATACCTGCGCCTTGCGGGTAGCGCGGAACTCTGGGAATCGCGCGGAATGCTCAAGAGTTTTGAACTGGAGCGCCTTACGGGTTCCATTGCGGGCAACGCGGAATACAACTTTACGGACTGGTTCTCGCTTTTTGCCGAAGGCAACATCCTGAAGACATACGATGATATCGGTGGCGGTCAGGTGCTGATGACTACGGGTGCCGCGGTGGTGAACGAGGCGACGGATCGCGACCTGAGCCTTGCGGGAATGGTGCAGGCGAAACTCGGGAAAAAGAACTCTTGGATTGGCGGCAACGTTTCGTTCGGTCGCTTTTACAGGCAGCCGCAACTGATGGAACTCTACGGCGTGTATCCGGGTTCCCTTTCGAGCCCCTCGCTCAAGGATGAATCGGCCTTGCGCTTTGCTGCGGGTCTTTCGTTTGCTACCCCGAAGAACCGCTCGGTATTGCGCGCCACCTATTTCGAGAACCATGTCGAGAACGGAATATACTGGATTATGAGTGCCAACCTGATGAAGGCTTTCAATATCGACAAGTCGATTATTCGCGGGGTGGAACTCGAACTGGAAAGCCGTCCGGTAAAATTCTTCCAGGCGGTGCTGCGCGGGACAATCCAGGACCCGCGTGATGACGGTATGAACAATGCCTACAATGGAAAATTGCTGCCGGGCGAACCTGTGCACAGCTATTTTGCCGAGGGAACATTCTTTTTGCCGTTAGACCTGAGGCTCATTTTCCAGACCACGTACAGGACGCGGATTTTCAGTGACCGCATGAATTTCACGAGGCAGCCTCCGGTTGCCCGTTACAATGCTTCGATTGCATGGCAGCCTTGGGAAAAGACGCAGGTTATGTTCGCGGTGGACAATATTTCGGATGAGACCTACCGCAATATCTACACGCCTTACCCGGCGCCCGGTCGAGAATACAGGTTTACACTCATACAGGGGTTCTAGCCCCCGCGCACAACATGCGTAAAGCCAGAAAAGGAAGCAACCATGAATAAAAAAATACTCACACTACTCGCTTCGATGTCGCTAGCGTTCTTCATGAGCGCTTGCGGTGACGACAACAGCTCGGGCGCCAGCATAGATTGCCTCGACAACGAGGAATGCCTGGACGATGATCTCAGCAGCTCTGACGACGGCGAAAGCTCCAGCTCCGTGAAGGCTAAGTCCAGCAGCTCGCAGAAGGCTAAGTCGAGCAGCTCGGAAAAGGCGAAGTCCAGTTCCAGCAAAAAAGACGACAAGTCCAGTAGCTCGGAAAAGAAGGACTCCAGCAGTTCTGCCAAGTCGAGTTCTTCCGAAAAGGCCAAGTCTAGCAGTTCCGCAAAATCCAGCTCCAGCGAAGCCAAGTCCAGTTCTTCTGAAAAGGCCAAGTCCAGTTCCAGCGAGGCGGTGAGCAGTTCTTCCGAAGAACCGGAATCCAGCAGCTCTGTTGAACCGAAGGTGACCTACCTGGCTAATACGCCGTTTGCCGCCGACCTCGAAGTCTCCGGCGATACGTTGTTCGCCGTATTCCAGCGCTACGAAGTTGCCGATGATGGATATAGCGCTATCTTCAACGATCCGGGCCTTCTCGCTATGTACAAGTTGAGCGATGGTACCCTTCTTGATACGATTCCGCTTCTGACCAAGAACCCGCAGGCTGTGAAGGTCGTGAAGGGCAATGTGTACGTGGGTACTCAGGGCGAATACAATGCCGCCTGGGGTATTGACGCCGATGAAAACCGCGGTATCGAAAAGATTGACCTGAAGAAAAAGAAGTCTGAACTTTGGGTGAGCGGTACGCTGCTTGGCGGTGGCGTGTACATGATGGATGTCGATCCGGTTTCTGGCAAGGCTGTTGTTGCCGTTTACAAGGCTTACCAGAATGTTCCTGCTGCCGAAGTCGATTTGAATGATAAGTCGGTAAGGAGGATTGATGGTGTTGTCGATGCCAGCGGTGGCGTTTACTATGATCGCAAGGGTGAACTCTTCTATATCGGCGACCGTGGTTCCATAGATTTCGATACGTATGAGATGACACCCATGGTGGCGTATTCTTATAATGGCTTGAAACTCCATGCCCTTTATGACGATGAAATGGGTTATCAGCCCGCCGGTATGGCCGTTATCAATCACGAAGTGTTCGTCTACATTAGCGACTTTGCTAACGCCGGTAAACTTTACTGGATTGATGGCGAAGATATTAGCGACGAAAACATCCAGTTCTCTACCGACACGAAGATCGTGGAGGTCAATGGTGGCCTGTACGTGCTTGACCGTAAGGGCAAGGGCAGCATCTCGAAGGTGAATACCAGCGCAAAGACGGTTGCCTGGCAGAAGGCCATCGACTCCGAAAACCCCTACGATATCGTGGCGATTGACGGTAGCACTGCTTGGGTTGCCATGTACAACACGGCTGAAATCCGCAAGATTTCTCTCACGGACGGCGCCACCGTTTCGAGCATCGATACGAAGGAACTCAGCGCCAAGATTGTCGAATAAGTGGCTGAATAATTAGTTAGAAATTACATCTCGAAAAAGGCGCATCGGTTTTCCCGGTGCGCCTTTTTGCAAAATCATTTTGATAATTGCACCTTTTCTTTCATAATGTCATCCCCGCGAAGGCGGGGATCTTTTTGCATATTTGTAAATTTACTGTATGCAAAAAATCGACACATGGTACAAGGCGGAGGGCTATTGCCCTATCGAAGATTTTGAACTCGCAAGCTACCTGCTTTTCGAGGCAGGGGTGGCGACGCTCGAGGAACTCGACCCGAAGGCGGAAGGCCGTACGGACTTCTGCTTCTATACCGGCGACAAGGCCGAGCGCGACCGCATTGTGGCAGAGTTCCCGCAGTACCATTTTACGCTGAGCGATGAGCCCGCGAAGGATTGGGACAAGTGGTGGCGTGACCGCGCCCAGCCTGTGTCTGTTTCCCCGCACTTGTGGGTGCGCCCGCCTTGGGTAGAATTTACGCCCGACGACCCGCAGGCTGTGGTGCTCGAACTCGAGGCGAAGACCGCCTTCGGGACCGGCGAGCACGATACCACGAGCAGCTGCGCGACGCTCATGGAGTCGATCGATTTCAAGGGCAAGACTGTACTCGATATCGGGACGGGAACCGGCATCCTCGCGATGTATGCCCGCCGCCTGGGCGCCCGCATGGCGGTAGGTACCGAAATCGACCCGCTCACGATTCCCTGCATCGCAGAAAACTTCGAGCGTAACGGTTTTGGCGAGAGCGACTGTGTGCTCGGATTCCTGGATGCATTCAAGGACGGCACGAAGTTCGATGTCATCCTGTGCAACATGATCCGGAGTGAACTCTGGCCCCTGCGCGACGACATCGAGGACCTGCTTGCGCCCGGCGGCGAGCTGATTATCAGCGGCCAGCTCCTGACAGAAAAGGATTACATCCTCAAGTGGTTCGAAGAAGCCGGCTTCAAGGTAAAGGCCGAGCGCGTAAGCACAGAGTGGTGGAGCGTGCTCGCGCAATCCACCATAAACGCCTAGCCTGCGCAGTTATCCCTTTTTCTCTTTCTTGATCTGCTTGAGCTGCGCGAGGCGTTCGGCGAGCAGTTTTTCTTTGCCGTAGTTTGTCGGGTGGTAAATTTCCGTGCCTTCAAGTTGCTTTGGCAAATGTTCCTGCGCGGAGTATGCGCCCGGGCTGTCGTGGTCGTACTCGTAACCGTTCCCGTAACCGAGCTGTTTGCCTACGCGGGTCACGGAATTCCGGAACGCGCGTGGCACGGGCAATGTCCCCGTCTGTTGTATAATGCGGTCTGCCGCCATGCCGGCAAGTTCAAGACTGTTGCTCTTGGGCGCAAGCGAGAGGTATATCGCCAGCTCGTCGAGCGCGATGAGGCCCTCGGGTATGCCCATGAAGTCGTATGCTTCCCGCGCGCTTGTTGCAAGCAGTAACGCGTTCGGGTCGGCAAGGCCGACATCTTCCATCGCCATGCGCATGAGCCTGCGCAGTATGAACCGCGGGTCTTCGCCACCCTGTAGCATGCGGTGCAGCCAGTACACGGCGGCATCGGGGTCGCTCCCGCGCACCGACTTGTGGAGTGCCGAAATCAGGTTGTAGTGTTCCTCGCCGCTCTTGTCGTAGCGCAGGGGCTTCTTGTACTGGAATTCCTCCAGCAGCTTCTCGTCAATCTTCTTGCGGTCGCCGAGGCTCTTGCCAATCCATTCGAGCTGGTTCAGCAAAAAGCGTGCGTCGCCTTCAGATTGCGCGATGAGCTTGTCCACGACGGCGTCCTCGATTTCTACGTCCTTGAGCTGCAGGCCACGCGGGTGGTCGCGGAGCGCGCTGAAAATGAGCGTGCGCAGGTCGTCGCTGCTGAGGGGCGCAAACAGTATGAGCTGGCAGCGGCTCAGCAATGCCCCGTTCACTTCGAAACCCGGGTTTTCGGTGGTGGCGCCGATAAGCGTCACCGTGCCGTCTTCCACGGCGCCGAGCAATGCGTCTTGCTGGCCCTTGTTAAAGCGGTGGATTTCGTCGATGAAGAGGATGGTGTCCAAAAAAGCCTTCTTCATCTGGCGCGCGTCGGCGAGGACTTCCTTGACTTCCTTCACGCCGCTTGCGACTGCGGAGAGCGCGACGAAGCGCTTCTTGGTCTTCTGGCGGATTACGTGGGCGAGGCTCGTCTTGCCGCAGCCGGGAGGCCCCCAGAAAATCATGCTCGGGACGGTATCGTTTTCCAGGCTCCGGCGCAAAAGGCTCTGCTCGCCCAGAATCTTGTTCTGGCCTAAAAATTCATCCAGGTTCTGCGGACGCAATCTTTCGGCGAGCGGCTGTTCCATAGTTTATTCCACGGGTTCCACTTCGATAGAGTAGCCGATTTCGCGTCTCGTTTCTTCGACTTTCCTGTAGTGGATGATTATCTTGATTTCATCGCCATCAGAAATTTTCGCGATTCCGTGATAGTCGTCGCCAACGTGGCTGGATACCTTGACGCTCTGGCAAGAAAGGTTGTCTTCTGCAAGGGCTTCGCTGATGATTTCCTTCGCTTCGCTTTCCATCCAGTGGTAGCGCCCGGCAACGGGGCCCGGAATGGCGATGGCCGCTATAATGAGGGCGATAATTCCGCAAGAAATCATGAGCTTCTTGGGTGCCGGCAAGTATGAACCCACATGCACCTTGTGTATACAGGTCAGCATGTAAAAAGCGGCGCCGAGCCCCAGCAAAAGCGGGATGTAGACGTTCCATGACTGTACCATCCGAAGGTCCACGAACAGGTAGCCCGAAATAAAGAAGGAGCACGCGCCAAGTACAATGAGGCATGCGAGGAAAATCAGGATTGTCTTTGCCGGTTTCTTCTGGAATTCTTCGCAGAACTGGCGGGCCTGGAGAAAATCCTTGGTCTTGGCTTCGGAGATAATCCCTTCGCCCTTGCAGATATTGCACTTGAGACCGTTTTCAATTTGCTTTGTGCCGTTGCAGCGGATGCAGTCGAGCATCTTGATGCTACCGGAACCGCAGCATATCGGGCACTGCTTCTTGTCCTTTATCCCGGTGCCCTTGCATTTATTGCAGAACTCGGAACTCCTTACGGGGAAGTCTACGGTCTTGTCCAGTGACTTGATGTGTATCTGGACGGTTTCTTCCTGATTTTCCATGGGCTTATTTCTCCTCGCTAACGAATTCAAACTTGGCAAAACTTGCGGGCAGTTCGCGCGTGGGGCGCCCGTTCTTGAGCATGCAGTGGAGCGTGTGGCCCGTGGTGCAAAGCTTGCCGTTCACGCTCGCCTTGTATTCAAAGCGGATGCGCAGTTTGTCTACGCGAATCATGGTGGTCTCGATATCCACGAATTCACCGTAGTGCGTGGGCGCCTTGAACTGCACGTTCAGTTCAAGCACCGGGCTCGAGAACCCTTCGGCCTCCATGTCGGCGTAGCTTGCGCCCGCCTCGCGGAAGTATTCGGTACGTGCCTGTTCGAACCACACGGCATAAACGGAGTGGTGTACGATTCCCATCTGGTCGGTTTCCGCGTAGCGCACTTCGACGCGGGCGGTATGCTTGAATGTGCAAGTTTCCATAAACTAAATATACAAACAAATTTTTGCGAAGTCCGGCCTATTTATCCGGGAAAAGCTTGCCCTCTACCTTCCTGAAGCATTCGGGCTTTTCCATGGTCGGGACCCCGCCTTTGGTGAAGGCGTGCAGGGTGGATGCCGTGGCACAGAGCGTCTCGCCAACGAACAGCCTGTACTGGAATTTCCATTTCAGCGTGTTTACCTTGTAAATGGTTGTTTCGATGTCTACGGTATCACCGAACTTGCAGGGTTGCCTGTAACGGACTACCAATTCGAGCACCGGACTTTCGAACCCTTCTTTTTCGATGGCAGTGTAGGGTGCACCGATGGACTTGAAAAAATCGATGCGCGCCTGTTCGAACCAGATGGGGTAGGATCCATGGTGCACGACCCCCATGGCGTCGGTTTCGGCGTAGCGGACCTCGATATGGCTCGTGTAACTCAAACCTTTTACTAGCATGGCGCAAAATATACAAATAGGTGCGGTGCGTCCAGGGCCGCTTGATTGGAAAGGTTACGGCAGGTTGGTAGAGGTGCTACATGCCAAAGTGACGGTCCTGTAAACTTCATTTATCGTAACGATATGTTTACGGGGTGGCCGCGAAAAAACTCCAGATGTTAATCGTCGGATGTTGCGTATTTCCCTTTTTTCGCATAAAATCGCATTGTAACAGTTGACAACGCGAATGTATGCGAATGTCTACACAAAACAGAAATAAATAAGCAGTTTGTTACATAGGATAATTATCTAATCAGGAGTGACAAATATGCTTAAGAGCCGTACCCTCTTTTGCCTAGCGCTTGCGTCTGCGACTTTTGCCGCGGCGTCTATCACCTCAACAATGCCCGCACAAGGTGCCGACGGCTGCTACGAAATTTCCAGTGCAGACGAACTCTACGGTTTTGCCGCCATCGTGAACGGCGATATCAACTTCCCGTACGATGCTACTGCCTGCGGCAAGCTCACGAAGGACATCGTAGTCAACCAGAAAGTGCTCAATTCCGACGGAACGCTCAACGCGGCGGATACGGCGAATTTTGCAAAATGGACGCCGATAGGGCCCTTCTACGGTACGTTTGACGGCCAGAACCATACGGTCTCGGGCCTCTATTTCTCCAGCGAGACGGGGACCGATGCGGGCTTTTTCAAGAGCCTCCATACAGCTGAAAACCAGTACGTGAATACGGTTGTCAAGAATGTCGGCGTCGTGGGCTCCTATTTCCGTGCGGGCTATTCTGCGGGTGGAATCGCGGGGGCCGCCTATTCGCGGACATCTTCCGTAGTAATCGAAAACTGCTTCAACGCTTCTAGGGTCGAGGCGGTAAGGAACAACGCCGGCGGCATCGTGGGTACGACATCCAATTACGCTACTGTTCGGGTCGGGTTGTACAATGTGTATAATACGGGAACCGTTGTCGGCCCGAACAATATTGGCGGGGTGATTGGCTACCAGGCTGCAAACGGAATAGCCGTAATCAACGCCTACAATGCGGGCGAGATTATCGGTACCGGCAATTCGAACTCTATCAAGTCCGTGTTTGGCGGCTTCACGAAGGATAACGCGAACATCATCGAGAACGTGTTCTACCTTGAACCGGGCCGTAACGAACACGCGGGCAGGTCCGTCACCGAAGAGGAACTGAAGAGCGGCATCATTACGCAGGTAATGCGCCATTACGACCTGGATGGGATTAATGGCACCAAGTGGGGGCAGAAGGTAGGGACCGACCCCCTCCCGAATTTCAGCGGTTCCTTGACGGGTGCTAGCTTCAAGACGATAAAGATGAATGTCTACCATGGCAGCACCAAGCTGAAGACGAAGGATATGGTCGTCGGTTACAGTTACAGGATTCCGAACGTAGCTGTTGACGGGTACGACTTCTTCGGCTGGTATGCAAACAGCGGCTTGACAGGGGATACTGTGGTCCACACGCCTGCCACGCTTACAGAAGATGTCGATTACTGGGGCCGGTACGAAAAGAAGTACAATGTGTCGTTCGTTACGAATAGCGGTACAATCGATTCGGGCCTTGTGGAACAATATACGCATAGCGTAGGTGTGGTGCTCCCGAAGAAGGTTTCCCGCAGGGGCTATGTCTTTGTCGGGTGGTATGCCAACGAAGACCTCAGCGGTGACAGGGTAGTTGCAATTGGTAAAGAAGATTCCGGCGACAAGACCTTCTATGCGAAGTGGTACAAACTGCAGACTCCGCCCATAAACAAGGACACCTGCTATGTCATCAGTAATGCTGCCGAACTTTACGGCTTTGCCGCCATCGTGAACGGTGCCGACGGCTTTGTAAAGGAAGAATATGCCTGTGCGGTGCTTGAAAAGGATATCGTGGTGAACCAGGGCGTGCTGGATAAAAACGGCATGCTCAACACTGACAGGGCTGGCCGCTTTGTCCCGTGGGTCCCGATAGATAGTTTCTATGGCGAATTCGACGGAATGGGCCACACCATTTCGGGCCTCTACTATGACGATTCTACCAGCCGCAACAATTTCGGCCTCTTCGGGAGCGTCGCCGGTTACCCGTTGAAGTATGCCGTGCTGAAGAATTTCGGCCTGGTGGATTCCTATTTCAAGGCCAAGGCAAACTACATGGGGGCTATCGTCGGCCAGACCGCCAATGCCCAGCTCGGGAACAGCAATGCCCAGCCGGCTTCCTATGTCAAGATTTCCGGAGTGTACAACGAATCGACGGTTGAGACATATTCTAGCGCTCAGGGCATCGCGGGCATTGTGGGCAGCGTCGGTTACAAGGGCATCCTAGATATGGAGAATGTCTACAACCTTGGTCTTGCGCTTGGGTCGAATTTCTATACAGCGGGCATCATCGCTCACTTCATGTCTTTCCCCACTGTCACGGTCAAGAACTGTTACAGCGTATGGAAGGACAAGTCGAAGATGGCTCGTGATAGCAGGGCCCTTTTTGGCACCTCGCTTTCTTCGGTCATTTACCAGTTTGACAACTGCTACTACCTGAATACGCAGGGGAACAAGGAACCTGCAGGCCTCTCTGCGACTGTAGATCAGTTCAAGAACGGCCCTGTCGCTGCCATGCTGCGCGATGGCGAAAACGGCTCCATATGGGGCCAAACCGTGGGTACGGACGCCTACCCGAACTTCTCGGGCGAACTCAAGAATTCCCTTGCCCAGAGGTACACTGTCACGTTCCATACCTTCGAAGGCGATACGGCAAGCTATTTTGATAACTATATAGCGGGCTTCAAGAAGATTCTCCCCTCGGTCGTGAAGGAAAATGCGACCTTCATGGGTTGGTACGACAATGCCCAGTACGATGGTAAAGTAGTAACGCAGATTGACTCGACCGCTACGGGCGACAAGGAATTCTGGGCAAAGCTCCAGAGGACGTTTACGGTGACGCTCAACACGAATGGCGGAACGATTGATTCCGGAAACGTAACGCTCTATACGGAAGGCGTGGGTGTGACCTTGCCGACCAAGCTCTCGCTCGATACGAACGTCTTTGCCGGCTGGTACGAAAACGAGGACCTTTCGGGTACTCCCGTGGCCGAAATTACTCCGGCAGATTCCGGCGACAAGACGTATTATGCGGCTTGGCTCAAGCTCAAGATGCCGAAAATCGATTCGACGGATATGTGCTACGAGATTTCGGATGTCGCGGAACTCTACGGCTATGCCGCTTATGTAAGCGGGACGCATAGGGTGTACTATAACATCTCTAATCCTGGTGTTTGTGGAAAGCTCACCAACGATATCGTAGTGAACGAAAATGTGCTGAAGGATGATGGTTCGCTCGACAGTGCGAACGTGGCATCGTTCCTGCCTTGGGAGATGATACCGAATTTCGGAGGAACCTTCGACGGCCAGGGCCACAAGATATCGGGACTCTATGCCGATGTGAAAAAAGGTGGCATGGCCTTGTTCAATAAAATCACGCTCGGGAAATACGACTGGGAACAGAATGTTTACCTCCCCGCCATCATCAAGAACCTTACCATCGAAGACGCCTTCTTTGCTTCCGACAAGGGGGATGTCGCTGGATTTGTCCTAGAGGTCAAGGGAAAGACCGGTGCGTCGGAAGCCTCGGAACTCGTGATGGAAAATTGCCATTTCAAGGGAACTCTCCACTCCCGTTCACAGTCGGCCGGCGGCTTGGTTGCGTACTCTGACGGCACGCTCTCTATAACCGATTCCCATAGTGAAGGCTTTGTTTATGCCAAGTCCGGTGCCGCTGGCATTGCTCCTTGGGTTAGTGGAACGGCAAGTATCGTGAATTGCTACAACACGGCGAAGATTGCTGGCGGCTACTCCGCAACGGGCGGGCTGGTTGGCTATACCTCGGGAGTGGTGTCCATCATGAACAGCTTTAACCGCGGCGATGTATCGACCGATAACCCCAATGGTGGCAGTATCGGTATATGTGGCGGCCTTGTCGGGTCGACTTTCGGTACGTTCACGCTGTTGCAGAGTTACAACGAAGGTTCTATCGGTGGTCCCACTTCTTATGCCGGCGGCCTTGTTGGTGACGTATCGGGCAATGACGACGGCGAAGTCTTGCTTGCGAACAACTACAATACAGGCAAGGTTTATAGCGAAGCACCCAGCAGTTTCAGCTATGTTTCTGGGCTTGTGGTGCGTATTGATTCGCACATCAACTTCAAGCTCTTGAATAACTATACTATTGGCGAACTGTCCAAGGTAAGTACAAAGGGCGCTATGGACTATGTGCTTGCGGATAGCGGCTATAGCAAGAAAATTGTTTCTGAAAACAACTACTACCTCGAAACGGTCGAGGGCCTTGCCGAAAGCAAGTTCGGGCATGCCGCTCTCAGTGAAGCGTTCAAGGACGGTACGGTCGCAGATGCGCTCCACGACTACGTGCAGAAGGATGGTGAAGGTGCTGCTGTCGAAAATGGCATTACCGGCACCGTTTGGACGCAGGGCGACGAATACCCGATTCTCGTGACGAAGGATGTGTTTGCTCTCGTGCTCAACGCCAATGGCGGCGTGCTCGAGAACGCTCCCACGATGTACGAGTACGGCGTGGGTCTCGTGCTGCCCGAACCTACGCGCACGGGCTACGAATTCAAGGGCTGGTTCAAGACTTCCACCTTCCAGGGCGATGCCTTTACCGAAATCACCAAGAAGGATGCGGGCGACAAGATATTCTATGCCAAGTGGGAAGCGAAGGAATACAAGCTCACGGTCAAGGTGAACAACAAGAACTGGGGCGTAGTGACGGGCCTGAACGAAACCGGCATGTACGCGTACGGTACGGAAGTCACGCTCAGGGCGGTCCCGGATAACGGTTACAAGCTGAGCAACTGGCAAGACGACGTGCGCCTCTATGGCGAAACGCTCCGCGTCAAGATGACCCAGGATACGACGGTTGTCGCGAACTTTGCGCCGATCAATCCGGAAAGCCCCAGTTCCAGCAGTTCGCTGAGCAGCTCCTCTGCGAAGTCTTCGTCCAGCGAGAAGTCGAGTTCGAGCTCTGCCAAGTCTAGCAGTTCCGCGAAGTCTTCTTCCAGCAGCGCGAAGTCCAGCTCCAGCAGTGGCAAGTCTTCTTCGAGCAAGGGCAAGGATGCATTGCCAGAAATAGCGTCTGCGCCGATGTTCCACGTGGAGGCCGTTTCCCGCATGGTTGAGGTCTCCGGTGCCCGCGAGGGGGCTGCCTATGCCCTCCTCGACATGCAGGGCCGCATAATTGCCTTCGGGCGCGTGCCGGGGGCATCGTTTGCCCTGCCGGTAGCGAATGCCGGGGTGTACCTCGTCCGGGTGGGCAACCGCACTCTGCGCATCGATGTGAAGTAGCCCTTTTTCCGGAAATTTTTAACGCAGGCCGCCCGTCCCCTCGGGCGGCTTTTTCATTGCCAGAAACCTTATCAACAATCTATTCACATTCTTAGCCCATTTTGTGTACGTGTTTTTTGTCTTATAAGGTAAAAAAACGAAATTTTTTTATCTAAATGCTTGATTTTCATTGACAAAACGGCATAAATCTTATTAAATTTGGCACACTCTTATATCTATGCGGATTTAGGAGGCATGCCAAAGTAGCTCAGCTGGTAGAGCAGCTGATTTGTAATCAGCCGGTCGTAGGTTCGATTCCTATCTTTGGCTTGACAAAATGGGTCGTTGCCCGAGTGGTTAAAGGGGACGGACTGTAAATCCGTTGGCTTACGCCTACCGTGGTTCGAAACCACGACGGCCCACGCAACAAACCGGCCCTATGGTACGTAACAGTACCATAGGGCTTATGCCCAGGTAGCTCAGTGGTAGAGCACTTCCTTGGTAAGGAAGAGGTCTCGGGTCCGACTCCCGATCTGGGCTCTCACTAATTTGGAGATAGAATCATGGCAAAAGAACATTTTGACAGAAGCAAGCCGCACTGCAACATCGGCACCATCG